>JANQGP010000170.1 GCA_028277265.1 Woeseiaceae bacterium
CAGGGCCTCGATCGTCGCACCGACGCTGTAATGAATGAACGGGTCATTCTTGCGCTGGTCCTTCTTCGCAAGGTACCGATCGACGTCGAACCCCTGCACGACGCCGGCAATGCGGGTCGGGAACAGTTCGGCATCAAGATCGTCAAGCAGCACGGCACCGGAGTTACCCTCGCACACGTTGCGCCAGGCATCGTCAAGAGTGCTACCTACCGGTGAGACGATGCCCATACCGGTAATGACAACGCGCCGTTTACTCAAGAATCTGTCCCTTTGGGTCGCGGCAGAACTGCCGATCGGAACAATTGGGAAGGCGCGGCCCGACGGGGCCGCGCCTACGGTATTAACCCTCGCTCTGGCGAGCGGTTACAAAGTCGATAGCCTGCTGGACCGTCGTGATCTTCTCGGCTTCCTCGTCGGGGATCTCGGTCTCGAACTCCTCCTCGAGGGCCATCACCAGCTCAACCGTGTCGAGCGAATCGGCGCCCAGGTCGTCGACAAAAGAAGCATCGTTCGTCACTTCGTCTTCTTTGACGCCAAGTTGCTCTGCAACAATGCTTTTCACTTGTTCTTCGATACTGCTCATAGTGGTCGCTTCTCCTAAGAAGACTCGTTGTGCGTTGTTCCGGTCGCGCAAACGCTTCCCGAAACCCGCCCGAGAAACCCTAACTCCTTGATTTTTCAAGGGGCACCCCGGCCGTGGGCTGCCATTGTATGTTAATCGAATCGTCCAATCTACAGGTTTTAGTCCATCAACATACCGCCGTTTACGTGCAGCGTCTCACCGGTGATGTAGGCCCCCGCAGCCGATGCGAGATAGACGACGGCATTGGCGATATCGGCCCCGTCACCGAGCCTGCCGAGCGGTACCTGGGCCAGCATCGCCGCGCGATTGTCGTCGGGAAGGTCCCTGGTCATGTCGGTGTCGATGAAGCCCGGGGCAACCACGTTGACGGTGATGCCTCGCGACCCGATCTCCCTTGCCAGGGACTTGGAGAACCCGATCATGCCGGCCTTGGTTGCCGCGTAGTTCGCCTGTCCCGGATTGCCGAGCACGGCAATGACCGAGGCAATGTTGATGATGCGGCCTTTCTTCGCCTTCATCATGCCGCGCAGGCAAGCCTTGCTGACGCTGTACATGCCGGTCAGATTGGTAGCGATGACATCGTCCCACTCGTCGCGTTTCATCCGCATGAGGAGGTTGTCGCGCGTGATACCCGCATTGTTGACGAGGATGGTCGGGTTACCCTCGTTGCCCTGGACGTCCTTGACGGCTGCCGCAACGGAATCCTCGTCAGCCACGTTGAGTACCGTGCCCCGCCCTCGGTCGCCAAGCGCGGCAGAGATGCCGTCCGCACCTCCCTGGCTGGTGGCCGTGCCGACGACGGTCGCACCGGCTTCAACCAGGGCGGCCGCGATCGACGCGCCGATACCGCGCGAAGCGCCCGTCACGAGCGCGACTTCACCCTCGAGGGCGTTGGCACTGAATAGAGGTTTCATGAGATCTCCCATAGCCGGTCCGTCTCGCGGACTGCCGCGCATTATATCGACGCGGATTGAGCTTCTCTATGCCGGAGCAAGGCTCCCGCCACGAGGCCGCCAATGACTCCGTACAGATGCGCATCGACGATGACGGCGCCGCCCGACGTCGATTCCGAGCCGGGCAACGGTCCGCTGAATTGCTCCCAGGCGAGTTTCGCCAGCACGAACGCGGCGAGCACGATACTCTCGCGGTCGCGCCGCAGCAGGCGTGGCAGAAGACCCGCGGCAAGCAGGCCGTGCAGCACGCCGGACAAGCCGACATACCAGTCGAGGCCCGGATTGAAACCCCACAGGCCCGCGTCGATGGCCGTCACACTGATCAGGGCGACCCAGGCCCAGTGCAGCAGGGTAAACACCGGTCCGACGAGCCAGACGACGAGCGCCAGGCCGGCGAGGTTCAGCACGAGGTGGGTCCAGCCGAGATGGACGAAGTGCCCGGTCAACAGCCGCCACACCTGTCCCGAACCGATGGCGCTCCGGTCATACGCCAATACGTCCCGCCAGCCGGCCGCTTCGAACGACACGCAGGCGAGCGCAATTGCCGCGGCGAGAAACCAGCAATGGCGCTGTCTCGCGCGCGTGTCGAGTTTGTGTAACCCCATGTTTGATATACTGACGTTTAAAGGAAATCAGAGTCAATTCGGTGGCTTCGAACCCGTTTCGCGCCGCCAGGAGCATCGCCAGTGAAGCAACTCTCAAGGACGACCCGCGGTCCCCGTCGCCAGGCCGGTTTCACGCTGATCGAGATCATGGTCGTCGTCATCATCATCGGCATCCTTGCAGCGATCGTGGCGCCCAACGTCATCGGCCGTGTCGATGACGCGCAGGTCACGAAAGCCAGAGCGGAAATCTCGGCTATCGAGAACGCGATGAAGTTCTATCGTCTCGACAACTTCCAGTACCCGACCACCGAACAGGGCATCGACGCGCTCGTGACCAAGCCCAACGACCCGTCTATCCGCAACTGGAAGACAGGCGGCTACCTCGATCGTGTTCCACGGGATCCGTGGGGCAACCCCTACCAATATCTCAACCCGGGCAACAACGGCGAGATCGACATCTACACGCTGGGCGCCGACGGCCAGCCGGGCGGTGAAGGCCTCAATGCCGATATCGGGAACTGGGACACTGAGTAAAGCACGCGGCTTTACCCTGATCGAAGTCCTCGTCGTGATCGTGATCGTCGCGACGATCGTCTCCATGGCATTGCTTTCGCTGGGCGTCGCCGGTGAAGACGAGGAACTCGACACGGAGCGCCGGCGCCTCGCAGCGTTGATTGAAACCGTGCAGGACGAGGCCATGTTTCAGGGCCGTGAATTCGGGATCGAATTCACGACTTCGGCTTACCGATTCGTCGAGTACGATGCTCTGACACGCCGGTGGGCCGAGGTGCCTTTCGACGACCTGTACCGCCTGCGCACGCTCCCGGAAGGACTGGAATTGGAGCTCTTTGTCGACGACAGGCGTATCGAACTCAACAATGACCTGGAAAAAATCGACGACCCTGACGACGAGCCGCTGAGCGCCGGGGTGCAGGTCTACGCACCCCATCTGTTCGTGTTTGCGAGCGGGGAGATCACGGCCTTCGAGCTGCGCCTGTGGCGCCCGCAAACCGATGCCGAGCTGGTCCTCGTCGGCGACATACTGGGCGAGGTCCGGTATGCCGAGGACGAACTCGAGGAATCCGGTGTTGCGGCACTGTAGCCGGACACGAGGCTTCACACTGCTCGAGGTGATGGTGGCGCTCGCCATCGTCGCGTTGTCACTCACCGCGGTTGCCGCGAGCATGAATCAGATGATCGGCACGGCGACGACGTTGCAGGAGCGGACCTACGCGAGCTGGATCGCGCAGAACAGGATCGCCGAAATGCGACTTGCCAATGTCATGCCCGAAGTGAGCACGACGAGTGGCGAGGTCGAGTTCGCCAATACGCGCTGGATTTGGCGAGCCGTGGTTTCGGAGACGGGCATCGCGAACTTCCGGCGTATTGACGTCACGGTCTCGAGCGAGGACGACGCCTACGAGATTCGTACCGTTACCGGCTTCGTCGGTGAACCGAAGTCGGCGCCGGGGCGCGCTTTCGGAATCTGGCGATGAACGTCCTGCAACGCGGGTTCACGTTGATCGAAGTGCTGGTCGCGCTGGCCGTCTTCGGCGTATTGTCGGCACTGGCATACATGACGCTCGGACAGACGCTGTCGAACGCGGACATGCTGACCGAACGTATGGATCGCCTGAACGCGATCCAGCGCACGATGAACTACCTGTCCACAGAATTCATGCAGGCCGCGCCGCGCTCGATCCGCGCCGACCTCGGGCAGTACGAACCGGCGCTGCAGTCGAGTTTTGCTTCGGACTTTGCCCTCCAGATCACGCACGGCGGCTGGCCGAATTCGGCGGGCGTGCCGCGCAGCACACAGCAGCGTACGGCCTATCGCGTCGAAGAAGAGGAACTCGTGCGCTACCACTGGAACGTGCTGGATCGCACGGCCAACAACGTACCGATTGCCACCATACTGCTCGACGACCTCGAGAGCCTGACGTTCCGGTTCCTGCAATTCAACGGTGACTGGGTCGACCAGTGGCCGCCGGTGAATGCGCAGTCGTCCTCGAACACGACGATGCTGCCGCGTGCGGTCGAGATCACGCTCGTATTGCCCGATGAAGGGGAACTGAGGCGTATCGTGGAGGTGGCGAATTGACCCGGGTCCGGGGTGTCGCCCTGATCACCGCGATGCTCATCACGGCCCTCGTCGGCTCGGTCGCGGCCGGCCTCGCCTGGGACAATGCACTGGACGTGCGCCGCACGATGGTCATGCTGTACCGCGACCAGGCCATCCAGGTTGCGGTCGGTTCGGAAGGCTGGGTCGGCTCGATATTGAAACAGGACGGCCTCGATGGCGGTCCGGGCAGCCCGGACCATCTCGATGAAATCTGGGCGACCGAGATTCCCGCCCTGCCGATCGACTCGGAAGCCGTGCAGGGACAGATCTGGGGCGAAATCGAAGACCTGAGCGGCCGATTCAACGTCAATAACCTCGTCGACAACGATGGCAATTTCGTGCCCAGGTACGTCGATCAATACCGACGCCTTTTACAGGCCCTCGGCCTCGACGAACGGCTCGTCGACGCGACCGTCGACTGGCTCGACAGGGACCAACAGGAGCGTATGCCGGACGGTGCCGAAGATCCGATGTACTCGACGTTGATCCCCGCCTATCGCACGGCGGATCGGCGCATTTCCAACGTCACCGAACTCGCCGCGGTGACCGGCATGGACAGGGCGAGCTTCGAGATTCTGTTGCCGCATGTCACGGCGCTGCCTGAGGTAACGCCGCTGAACGTCAACACGGCGAGCGTGCAATTGTTGATGTCCCTTGACGACAACATCGATCTCGGCACGGCTGAAGGGCTCGTCGACGTGCGCCAGGACGGCGGGTTCGTCGACTACCGCGGAACGTTCGATACAATCGTGCATCCCGACCTGCAGCAGGCCTACGCGGAGTCGAGCGACTATTTCCAATTGAAGGCGATCGTGCAGATTGATACGGTTCGCATTACGCTTTTCACGGTCTTTCGCCGGGACCCTTCAACCCGCGAAGTCACGCCGATACTTCGGCGCATAGGTACTATCTGAGCATGGCAGAGTTCGTCGTCATTCGCGTCGCGAGCGAAAACGGCCGGGAGGTCGAATGGATCGTTGTCGACGACAACGGTACGCGGCGCAGTCCGCCCGCGGCCGGCACGCTCAGCGAAGCCGCGGCCAGTGTTCGCAATCGGCCGGTGATCGTTCTGCTGCCGGCAACGGAAATCCTGACGACGACGGTCGATCTCCCCGTGCGTGGTGGTGCGCGGCTCAACGCTGCGCTCCCCTATGCGCTCGAAGAACAGGTAGCCGCTGACGTCGACGACATGCACTTTGCGGCGGGTGACAGGCACGAAAGCGGAATTCGCCCTGTGGCAGCTATCGCGCGTACGACGCTCGAAGCGTGGATCGAACAACTCGAAGAGGCCGGGATTCAGCCGTGGAAGCTCGTGCCGGAGAACTACGGCGTTGCGCGAGTCCCGGGAACGATGAGCGTTCTGGTTGACGGCTCGCGCATCATGTTCAACGACGGGGAGGACGTTGAATTCGTACTCGAGGGTGCGACACCCAGCGATGCACTGGTCGCCGCAGGCCGGCTCTCCGATCGTCACGACGATGGGGACGTTCCGGAGCAGTCCGGTCATCTCGTCGTCTGGTGCAGTGCAGAAGACGAAGAGCGGTTGTCCCACGACTGGATCGCGCTGCGGCACGAGCTCAGCAGCGTCGACATCAACCTGCTGCCGGATGGCGCGTTGCCTCGCCTCGCCGTCACGGTTGCGAGTGGACAGGGAGTCAACCTGCTGCAGGGGCGCTACGGCCCGAAAGCCGACTACGGATCGTGGCTGCGGCCATGGCGCAATGTTGCCATTCTCCTGCTTGGCCTCGGTGTCGTCGGGCTCGCCGCGAAGGGCGTCGATTACTACCGACTGACCGGAGAGCAGGCCTCGCTTAAGACGCAGTTTACCGCGGAGCTGCGGCAGATTCGTCCGGGCGACAATCGCGAGATACTCGACCCGGTCGGTGTCGTCACATCGATCAAGCGGAGCCTTGGCGCGACGACGGCGCCCCAGGTGTTCCTGCCGTCATTGCGGGAACTGAGCGCCGCGATCGCGCAGAACTCGAGCGCCAGTGTCGAGGCGATCAGCTACCGGGCCGGCGTGATTGACGTACGACTGTCCTCGCCCGACGTCGAAACCGTCGGCAACATCCAGAAAGCCATCAGCGCTTCGGGCGCCTTCAACGCATCGATCCAGTCGACCGACAAGGTTGCCGACAGGATCAACAGTCGAATCCAGATCCGAGAGGGAGGCTCATGAGGGATTGGTGGGACAATCTCGAGGGTCGGGAGCAGGTCTTCGTTCTGGGGGGAGGACTGTTCGTTGTCGTGGCGATCCTTTACGCACTCGTCTGGCTTCCGTTCGACAGGAGTCACCAGCAACTGGCGACGAACGTCAGTAACTGGGAACGATCGCTTGCCGAACTCAGGCCATTGCGAGGCGCCGCTGCCGCTTCCGGCCAGTCCGGCGGTGTCGTCGCCTCGAGCAACCAGGCGCCGATCATCATTGTCGACCAGACACTGCGCAGCCGCGGCCTCGAACAGTTTCGCCGCCGCAGCCAGCCGACCACGAGTAACGGTATTCGTGTCGAATTCGAAAACGTCGCGTTCGACGAACTCGTGCTGTGGCTCGGCGATCTCAGCGACCAGCACGCAATGCACGTCCAGGCTGGCAGTCTCTCGATGGCGAGCCAGGGCGGGCCGGGGCGAATCAACGCTTCGTTGACACTGGAGCGCGCGCTTTGACTCTGCGAGTCCGCGGCCTGCTGGTCGTCGCGTGCCTTACGATCATCATCGCCTTGCTGGCGACGTTTCCGGCACGCGTGGCGTATAGCTGGGTCTCGCCGCCTTTCGTCAGCATCAGCGGCATCGACGGTACGATCTGGAACGGCTCGGCGCGCGCGTTCGCCACTCACGGCGTCTACCTAACCGATCTGACCTGGACGATGCGGCCGCTCCGGCTGCTGACCGGCAAGGCGCACTACGAGGTTTCGGGCTCGCCCGTTGCGGGATTCTTCGAGAGTGAAGTCGCCGTTTCGTTCGGCGGAACGATTACGTTGCGCGAACTGCGAGCCTCCTTGCCGCTGCAGATGTTCGAGGGTGCCGCGAACATTGCGGGACTCCGGGGCAACGCCAGCCTGCAGTTCGAGCGCCTGGAACTGGTTGCCGGGCGTCCGGCGGCCATGGACGGGACACTCGACGTCGCGAACCTCGTGGTTCCGATAGTCAGCGGATCCTCACTCGGGGGTTATCGTGCGGAGTTTTTCACCCAGAACAACGGCATCGTTGCAAGCATCGAGGACACGGACGGTGTCGTCGACCTTGCGGGCAGCCTTCAGCTTCGCAACGACAAGACCTACGCGTTTCTTGGCCAGGTTGCAGCCAAGCCGGACACACCCGCGCAAGTGAGCCGCCAGCTGCGCTTTCTGCCCCCGGGCAATAGCCGGGGCCGGCACGAATTGCGTCTCGAAGGCGCTTACTGAACCTCGACGAACTCCCCGAGCAACGGAAAGTACAGCGCGCAACGCGGCTCGACGCCGGCCCAGGCGCCGTAGACGGCCGCATACTTGTGCAATTGCGGCCGATAGCGGGTGACTTCGGCGTCGAGGAATCCTGCAAGGTTGCCTCCCTCGTGCGTACTGGTCTTGTAGTCCACGATCCAGTGAGTCCCGGCGTCGTCGACACGGACGCGGTCGAGGACTATCGATTCGACGGCGCCGTCGTGGAGACCGGTCAGGGCAAGTTCGGCGTGACCGTCACCCTCGAGCAACCAACGACCGTGCTCGTCGGCCAGCGTGCTCGTAATCGCGGCGCTGACTCGTGCCGACACCGGGTCGGCTGCTGCATCCGAAATTCCCATCTCCCGCAACCAGCGGCGCGTAACGCGGTCGATGGTTTCGGCGTCCGGCTCCGCGCCGTGTTCCGTGAAGAGCTGGAGCCAGCGATGTACCAGTGTGCCGGCAATGCGGGCCTCGGTACCGACCCAGTAGAACTCGACATTTTCGCGTTCTGCCTCGGGATCCACCCTGTCCGGCGACCCCGGCAACGGCATTACGTCCGGAAGACTCCACGGATGCACCAGTGTCCGGCGCACGGGCTCGATCCATTGTGCACCATCGTCGGGACCGGTCTCGGGAACCCGGTTGCCGAATGCTCCGGCGAAGGCCGGCTCGACGGCCGGCCACAGGCGATGCAAAAGGCTGTCGCTGCGCGCGGGCCGGTAATCGCTGCCATCCTGACTGACGGCGACATTGCCGACGAGGTGCAGGCTCTTTTGAGCGCGCGTGCAGGCAACGTAAAGAAGCCTGCCCTGCTCGTGAGCTTCCTTCTCAGCCACTGCCGCACCGATGAAACGATGCACCGGATCGCGATCCACGATTTGCAACGGGCCGATGGGGCTGATGACCTTGCGCTCGTCGCCGTGCCCCGCCGGCATGTCGAACCACGATAGAACTCCCGGACTGCCGCCGCCGGGCTTGCGCCCGAGTCCGTACAGCAGGACGTGATCGAACTCGAGGCCTTTTGCTTTGTGCATCGTCATAACCTGCACGCGTGCCCGGGTGCCGCTCGAGACTTTCTGGTCGTCCAGGATCGACTCGAGTGCGGCAACGTCGGGCAACGTGCCACCCGTCTCGTGGGCTTCGACGAGATCGAGAAATCGATAGACGTTTTCGACTTCCGATTCGCGGGACAGTGCACCCGGACCACCCAGACGAATCCAGCAGTCCTCCACCCGCTGCCGCAACGATACGGCGCGACGGGGCGTCAGCAGGGAGTTCAAATGCGGCCGGGCGCGCTCTACGGCAGCGCGACCTTCCTCGGACACGCAAGCCAGCCTGTCGGCGTCGTCGAGCAACTCCATGACAGTGCGTCGCGCGTCGCTGTGAGCGAGCGCGTGCATATCGGCCCAGCTCAGCCCGATCCAGGGCGCACGCAACACACCGAGCCAGGCAATGCGGTCCGACGGATGAACGGCAGCACGCGTCAGCGCCAATACGTCGATGATCTCCGGAAGATCGGTGAGCTTGTCGATCTCGATCGCGGTGTAGGCGATACCGGCACGACGCAGGTCGGCGAGCAATTCCGGCAACTGCGCACGGCCGCGGACCAGTATCGCGAGGTCGTCCCCCCGGTTCTGTTCGAGCAGTTCGCGCACGATATCGCAGCCTGCGCGCGCCTCCTCCTGTCGGTCGGCGCCGAACACCGGATGCACGACGGTCTGTCCGAGATCATGCAGGTGCTCGGCCGCAACCGCGGCAGAATAGGATACGGCTCCGCGCAACGGCTCGTTCTGCGGCGCCAGGATTGACGGGAATACTCCGTTGAACCAATCGACCAACCGGCTGCCGGAGCGGAAGTTCCTCCGCAACACGAGCGAGTCGAGCTGCATCCGCCCGATCCCGAATTCCCGAGCCAACAGGAACTGTCCGACCTCGGCATTCCGGAAGCGATAGATCGACTGCATCGGGTCGCCGACGCAGAACAACGTCCTGCCGTCTCCGTCCGCCCAGCCACCGGTCAGCGCTTCGAGCATGCGGTACTGGGCGGTCGACGTGTCCTGCATCTCGTCAACGAGAATATGGGTGACGTTGTAGTCGAGGAGAAGCGCCGTGTCGCCGGGCGAGTCCGCGCTGCCGAGTGCTGCCGCCGCATTGAGTGCGACTTCGATATGGTCGGCGACGCTCTCCTCCGCGAACAGGCGTTTGAGCTCCGATACCGCGAGCGGCAACAAGCGAAACAGCGCGAGCAACACGTCCCACTGCGTGTCGCTGTAACGCACGGGCGGCAGCGTGCGCACGCCGTGCAACAGGACCGAGATCCCGGGCGATCGGCCGAGATCCTCGAGAATGCCCGTAACGATGTCCTTGCGGTCCCGATCGGACGTAGGGAAACCCTGTGCCTTGTTCACGCTCTTGCGGAACTGCGGTTTGTTCTTCAGCAAAAGCATCTCTGCGACACCTTGCCAGAGCGCGACGTCATCGGGCCCGGTCCCCGGCCAGTCGTTGCAGCCCGCCAGTGCAGAAACCGGACTTGAAGTACCTGCTTCCCCGAGAGCGGATGCCGCATAGTCGAACAACCCCGGCAAGTTCTCGAACGGGCCGGCGGCGAGCGCCGACCGGAGCCGCTCCAGATGGTCTGTTACCGCAAACTCCAGCGCGCCCTCGAAGCGCCGGCGCAGCGAAGCCGCATCGTCTTCGCTGACCGCGCCGCTGCCGACGAACGGCAACCACTGATCCCTCGTCCGCAGCATCGCCGCGACGTAGGACACGTACAGCCAGGTGTTGTTGTCGACGTGTGTCAGGACCTCGCGCGTGGCCTTCGCCTCCGGACCGGTTTCCGCGAGCCAGTCGAGCGTCGCGAGCGCGGCCGCATCGTGAATTGCGGTCAGGTCGGCGTCCGTCACGATTCGCACGCCGCTGGAGCTCTCCGGCGAGCTGAGTGGCTGCGATCGTGTAATCGCACGGTTGAGCGAATCGAGCGTCTGGATGCGCATCCTGCGAGGACTGCCAATCAGGTTCCAGCCGCGCTCTTCCGAGCGTCGCAGCGCTGCTGCCGCCAGCTCGTTGGTCAACCGCCGATGCGCTTCCGCGGGCTCCTCGCCGGATCGGGCTCGTCGCAATGCGTCCAGTACCCGCAATTGCATTTCGCCCGCCGCCTTGCGAGTGAACGTGATGGCCAGGATCTCCTCCGGGTCGTCAACCCTGCCGAGCAGCTTGAGATAGCGCTGGATCAGCAATTCTGTCTTGCCCGAGCCGGCCGGCGCCTGGACGATAAACGAT
>JANQGP010000180.1 GCA_028277265.1 Woeseiaceae bacterium
AGTGATCGGTATCGACCTGGGTACCACCAACTCCTGCGTTGCAGTGATGGAAGGTGATACGCCCAAAGTCATCGAGAACTCGGAAGGCGATCGTACGACCCCGTCGATCGTCGCATTCACCAAGGACGACCAGGTCCTTGTCGGCCAGTCGGCGAAGCGACAGGCGGTTACGAATCCGACCAACACGCTGTTCGCGATCAAGCGGCTGATCGGCCGTCGTTTCGAGGATGACGTCGTTCAGCGCGACATCAAGATGGTCCCGTACACGATTTCCAAGGCAGACAATGGCGATGCCTGGGTCGAAGCCAACGGCAAGAAGATGGCGCCGCCGGAGATTTCGGCACGTGTGCTGATGAAGATGAAAAAGACGGCGGAAGACTACCTTGGCGAAGAGGTTAAGGAGGCCGTCGTCACGGTGCCCGCTTACTTCAACGACTCGCAGCGCCAGGCGACCAAGGACGCCGGCAAGATCGCGGGTCTCGACGTCAAGCGCATCATCAACGAGCCGACCGCAGCTGCCCTTGCCTATGGCATGGACAAGAAGCGTGGCGATGCCAAGATTGCCGTCTTCGATCTGGGTGGCGGAACCTTCGACGTGTCGATCATCGAGATCGCCGAGGTCGATGGCGAGCACCAGTTCGAAGTACTCGCGACCAATGGCGACACGTTCCTCGGCGGTGAGGACTTCGACATGCGGATCATCGAGTACCTGACGTCGGAATTCGAACGCGAGAGCGGTGTGGATATCACCAGCGACGCGCTGGCGATGCAGCGGCTCAAGGAAGCGGCCGAGAAGGCCAAGATCGAACTCAGCTCGCAGCAGCAGACCGAAGTGAACCTGCCGTACATCACGGCGGATGCAGCGGGTCCGAAGCATCTGAACATCAAGCTGACGCGAGCGAAGCTCGAGTCGCTGGTCGAATCGCTGATCGCACGAACCATCGAGCCCTGCAAGGTCGCGCTCAACGATGCCGGTCTCAAGGTCAACGAGGTCGACGACGTCATTCTCGTCGGCGGGCAGACCCGTATGCCGAAAGTCCAGGAAGAGGTGCAGAACTTCTTCGGCAAGGAGCCGCGCCGGGACGTCAACCCTGACGAAGCCGTGGCGCTGGGTGCCGCGATTCAGGGTGGTGTTCTTGCCGGCGACGTCAAGGACGTTCTGCTGCTCGACGTGACGCCGCTGTCGCTCGGTATCGAGACGCTCGGAGGCGTCATGACCAAGCTGATCGACAAGAACACGACGATCCCGGCCAATGCGGAGCAGGTGTTCTCGACGGCAGACGACAACCAGACGGCCGTGACGATCCATGTGTTGCAGGGCGAGCGCGAGCGTTCGGCCGACAACAAGTCGTTGGGTCGATTCGACCTGACGGATATCCCGCCCGCACCGCGCGGTTTGCCGCAGATCGAAGTCGCGTTCGACATCGATGCGAACGGCATCCTCAACGTGTCGGCGAAGGACAAGGCAACCGGCAAGAGCCAGAACATCGTCATCAAGGCCTCGTCCGGCCTGTCGGATGACGAAATCGAGAAG
>JANQGP010000197.1 GCA_028277265.1 Woeseiaceae bacterium
TACACCAACGGCGACGCACTACGAATATGCGAGGAAGGCCCTGCAACACGGCAAGCACGTCGTCGTCGAGAAGGCCTTTGCCGGAAATGCGGGAGAGGCAGTCGAGCTGCGGGACCTCGCGCAGCGTCGGCGACGCAAACTCAGTGTCTTTCAGAACCGGCGATGGGACAGTGACTTCATGGCCGTGCGCCGGGTCGTCGACGATGGCGTGCTCGGGCGAATCGTCGAGGCGAACCTGGGATTTCTTCGATTCGACCCGAACCTGAGCCCGAAGAGCCACAAGGAGGTTCCGAGTTCCGGGTCCGGGATCGTCAAGGACCTCGGACCGCATGTCATCGACCAGGCACTGGTCCTGTTTGGCATGCCCGACGCGGTCTTTGCGGATGTCGGTGTCACGCGGGAGCGGTCCCGGGTCGATGACTATTTCGACATCCTGATGATCTACGACGACAAGCGAGTGCACGTCAAAGGCGGCTGTTTCTTCAGGCAGCCGCTGCCCGAGTATTCCGTATTCGGGACAGAGGGTTGCTTCATAAAGACCCGCAGCGACGTCCAGGAACGGCAGCTGGACCGGGGCGTCGGCCCGGGCGACGAGCACTACGGCCTGGAATCGGGGAATGATGCGGGTTTCCTGTATACCGGCGTTTCGGGCGACGCCGAGGTCGAGCGGATCTCCTCCCCGCGCGGCAACTACATGGCCTTTTACGAAGGCGTCTGCGCGTCGATCGTCGACGATCGGCCCGAGCCGGTGACGGCGACGGAGGGAATTCGCGTCATGCGCATCATCGATGCCGCGATGCAAAGCCACGAGCAACGATGTGCCGTCGTGCCGCGCGGCGCCTGATCGATGAGGAGACGACCGAATGCCTGTGAGAACGCCGAGAAACCAACGAGCCGGAGCGGATAAGCCATGATCAGAATTGCCATTGCGACAGCCGCACTTCTTTTGACCGCGTGCCAGAGCGACGCGCCGCGAACCCCTGAAACAGCGGCCGATTTCGTCGCAAATCACCCGGACCGCGCGGCGCGTCTCTTTGCGGCGCTCGATCTCGAGCAGCCGAAGCTGTCGTCCGTACGCGCCGCTGTCGAGCGAGACGACCTCGTCGCCGCGAGCGAAGCGCTGCTCGACTACTACCGTACGTCGAACAACGGCCAGTGGCTGCGCAATACGCTCGGTGTACACGACCCCGGCGGTTTCGATACGGACGTCGTCGCGCTCGCCGATGCAGCGCTGGCCGACGAGTTCCTGCTTCAGGGCGTCCGCGGCAAAGTGGCCCGTTTGCCGTCCGGCGATATCGACTGGCACGGCCAGGGGCCGAGAGACGACTTCCAGTGGGCGATCTTCGTGAATCGCCATTTCATGCTCCTCGCGCTGCAAAAGGCCTTCGCCGAGAACGGCAGGACGGAGTACATCGAGTACATCAACCGTCATCTGCAGGACTGGATCGCGAACAACTATCCGGCGGCTGAAGGTGAAAGCGACAAACACCTCCCCGCCAATTGGCGGCCAATGTCGTCGGCGAGCCGGCTGCTGCAGGTGTGGCCGCAACTCTTCTATTACTTGCGGGACGTCGACGCCTTTTCACCGGCGACCCGGCTCATGATGCTGTCCAGCGTTCCCGAGCAGGTCGAGCACCTGAAGCGTTATCACCGGCGCAAGCACAACCATGCAATCAAGGAGATGTCGGGTCTCGGACACGCGGCGGCCGCATGGCCCGAGTTTCGCGATGCGCCCGACTGGCGCGACTATTCCGTGCAGATCATGGACGAAGAAATCCGGCTGCAGGTCTATCCGTCCGGCGTGCAGAAGGAACTCGCGAGTCACTACCATCGCACCGTACTCGAATACGTTGCCCAGTATGCGGCTTTCTCGGCGCGCGCCGGCGTCGAACTGCCGTCCGACTTCGTCGCGCTCGTCGAGTCGATGGTGGACTATCTGGCCCTGACGATGACGCCCGACGGCCACGTGATCCTGAACAACAACAGCGACCGCGACTTCGTACGAGACAAGATAGCCGACTGGGCCGGTTTTTTCGGCCGCGACGACTTGCGTTACATCGCAAGCCACGGGAAGCACGGAACGGCGCCCGACGGACTCGCCTCCCGGTTCTTCGGCTACGCCGGCTTGCTCGTGTCGCGCAGCGGCTGGGGCGCCGATGCCCAGTGGAGCTACTTCAATATCGGCCCCTGGGGCGTATCGCACCAGCACAACGACAAGCTGCATGTATCGCTGAGTGTCGGCGATCGAAACCTGCTCGTCGACACGGGACGTGTCAGTTATAAGAGCGACGACCCGATCCGCCGGCACATCGTCGAAACGGCTGCACACAACACGATCCTCGTCGACGGCAAGGGGCAAGGACCTCGCGAACTCGAGAACGCCGAACCGATGACCGGCGTGGCGGTGACGACCGTCGACTACGATTTTGCCGTCGGGCGCTATACGGACGGATACCCCGGGATCGAGGGTGAGGCGACGCATACGCGGGCCCTGTTCTATTTGCGTGACGGCTACTGGATCGTCGCCGATCGTGTCGAAACGGACCGGCCGCGCGACATCGAGGTTCTGTGGCACTTTCATCCGGACACGACGCCGGCCGTGGACTCGTCCGACGTGGTGACGGGCGATCCGGGCGTCGCGAATCTGCGAATCCATCCGGTCGGGTCCGGTGAATGGTCCATCGACATCGTCTCGGGCGTTCTCGACCCTGAACCGCAGGGCTGGTACAGCCCGGTATACAACACCGTACTGCCTGCGCCGACGGCGAGGTACAGGTCGAGAATCGACGGTACCGCCACGTTTGCCTGGGTGCTGGACACCGCCGAAGGCGACGTCGCGTCGCACCGTATCGAATCCGTTGCGGCTACCGGCGACTCGATACGTTTCACACTCGACGGTAATGACTACGAGTTTCAGCTCGGTGCAGACGGGAGTCTGGGCAGGAACGGGGATCGGCTTTTCCCGTTATGAAAAGAGGAAGCACAGCTATGAAAAACACACGGTGGATCGCAGCAGCGACGGTGGCCCTGGTCTCGGCGGCATCGTTTGCCGGAGAAATGGCCACGAAGAATGCACTGACGCTAACCGTCGCGAAAGAGATCGCCGCGGCGGCGGCGGATCACGCAAGAGAGAACGGCTGGAACGTCGTGATCGCCATTGTCGATGACGGCGGCAACCTGATCTACCTGGAACGCATGGACGGAGCCCAGATCGCGAGTATCGAGATCGCCATCGGCAAGGCGAAAACCGCCATCGGGTTCAAGCGCCCATCGAAAAAGCTCGGGGACTCAATCGCAGGCGGCCGCCCCGAGCTGGTTACCTTGCCGAACGCCATGGCCTTTGACGGCGGCTATCCGTTGACGTACGCCGATGAATTCGTCGGCGGAATCGGGATCAGCGGCGTGACCTCGACTCAGGACGGCTATATCGCAGTTGCGGGTGCCGAGTACCTCGCCAACCTGGCGAAGGACTAGGGTCACCCGCAACCGGGGCGATTGACCGCCGCTCAGAAACTCGCGGTCGCGGTCAGCACGAAAGTGCGGCCGTCGTAGTTGTAGCTGCGCAGGCGATTCCGGTCGCCCTCGAATTCGTAGACTTCGGCGTCGTTGATATTGAGCGCTTCGAAACCGATGCTCACGTTGTCATTGACGTTGAAGTTGAACGACAGGTCGAACTGGTCTCGATCGTCGATGCTGCGATTGCCGCCCGACGGGCCGCGATTGGCCGTCGTAAAGTACTCGCTGCGATAATTGTACGCGAGCCGTACGCCCCACCGTTCGGTCTCGTAGTATCCGATGACGTTGACCGTGTGCTCCGAAACTTCCTCGAGCGGCGCCGGCGTGCCGTCTTCGTCGAGCTCTCCGCTTTCGTCGGCGTCTATGAAAGTGTAGTTGGCCTGCACACCCAAACCGTCGAACGGCTGCGGCAGGAAGTCCAGGTTCTGCAGCAACCCGAACTCGATGCCGTTGAGCGAGAACGTTTCCGACGAGTTGATGACGTCGGAAATCGAGAACTGTACGCCGGCGTCGTCGATACAATCGTCGATGTCGCCGTTAAGGCTGCCCGTTACGAACTGATCGAAAGCGCCGGCCCGTTCGAAATCGGCGAGCGACGTCGGGCAGAAATCGCGGGTGATGATGTCCGACGCCACCTTCTTGTGAAAGTAAGCGAGCGTGAATGCACTGCCCGGCCGGTTGTACCATTCGAGTGATGCGTCGATCGAATCGGATTCGAACGGCTCGATCTCGGGATTGTTGTACTCGACAGTGACGCTCTCCAGAATTCCGGCGTCTTCGTCGACCGTCACTTCGGTCCCCGCCTCGAACTGATTCGGGTTCGGCCGGACGATGGTCTCGGCGTAGGACAGCCTCAGCAACAGGTCGTCTCTGAACTCGAAGACCAGGTTCGCGGCGGGCAGTGTGTTGTTGAAATCGAAGGGTACCGAGATCTCGGAAATGACCCCGTCAACATCCTGGAACGTGTCGGTCGTGCGCTCGGTCCTGACGAACCGGACACCGACATTACCGGTAACCTGCACTGGCCAGTCGAACTTGTAGCTGTCGAAGTTGGCCATGACATAGCCGGCCAGGATGTCCTGCTGCGTGTTGTAAGTGGCAAGGAAGTCCTGGTCGAGAACGAAGCCCTCATCGTTGAGTGGCTGGTCCGTATCGAGCGGCAAGACGCGGTTGAGAACCGCGAACACATCCGGCACCACGAGCGGAAATGCATTCAGGTTGCCGCCAAAGAAGTTGCTGTCGGCGACCAGACTGGGACGGAAGATACCATCATCGAGAACATCGAGGTCGACGTCATCGTTGGTGGCGTCCTGATCGACTCTTCTCTGTTCACGGTCGCGGAACTTCACGCCCACCTTGACGCCCGACAACAAGCCGTACTCGAGGTCACGGGTCAGGTCGAATTGAAACGCCAGTTCCGTATCGCTGTTCTTGTCGTTGGCGCCCTCCGGGAAGAAGCGCGTCTGCACGCCGGGCGTGGCAAAGCTCCAGGTCGCGGCGTCACCGGCGGCAAAACCGCCCAGATCGATGCTGAAATCGTCGGGCGACCCCGCTCCGGTATTGACCGTGAAGGTCTCCGGAATGCCGTTGATGCGGCGGCGCATCTGGATGAGATTGCCGTCGTGTTCACCGCGCGTGTAGTGCACGATGCTCTCGGCAAGCCAGGGCCCGCCGTCCCACGTGCCGTCGAGCGTCAATGAAAACGTGCTGTCGAAGTCCTTGCGCTCGCGGGTCTCCGCCTCCATCCGGCAGCCCGTGTGCGTGGATACGACGGCGGCATTGCCGATGATGTCCACCGCCGTGTCGGAACAGTTGCGGATACGCGCCTGGTCGCGAACCGTGGACTGGTCGTAATCCGTGTAGACGCCGGTGACGCCGAAGTTCCATCGATCGGTGGCCTGCCACTCGAGTGCGGCCGTTGCCGAGACTCTGTCGCCGTCGGTCGTGTCGGAGCGGTACCGAAAATCGTCGGCGACCTGGATGTCGTTGCCGTCCGGGTCATAGTCGGTGACCGCCGCCAGGTCGCGCTGAAACTCCTGGTTGGACCAGCCGATCGCAAACGAACCGGCCAGGTTCTCGGAGAAGCGAACGTTGGCGCCGGCGCGAGCCGTGGGGGAAAATTCCTCGTTCAAGGACTCGTAGCTCGTGCCGACGCCGAACGAATAGCTGTCCTCGCCGGCGGAGAGCGGACGCCGGGTCCGCATGTTGACGATACCGCTCAAGCCGCCGTCGTCCATTTCCACGGTCGGCGTCTTGATGACATCGACGCCGTTGAAGATCGACGATTCGAAGACGCCGAACGGGAACGCCGTTGTTAGATCCGGGCTTCCCATCGCCTGACCGTTGATCCGCGTGAGCGCAAAATTCCGGGGCAACCCCCGAATGGCAATCTCGGCCCGGCGCCGCTCTCCGCGCTCGATCTGGACCCCGGTTATCCGTTGCAGCGATTCCCCGAGGTTGAGATCCGGAAACCGGCCGATGCCTTCCGAGGAGATGCTGTCGACAATGGAATTGGCATTGCGTTTGGTCGCCAGCGCCGAGACGAGACTTTCGCGAAAGCCCTTGACCACGATGACTTCGATGACTTCTTCTTCCGCGGCCGTGTCTTCCTCGACGTCCTGAGCCAATGCGCCCGTACCGAGTGTGGCTGCGAGAGCGGTGCTCACCCCGGTCAAAACTGCCTTCTTGCTGATTCGCATATCGTTCCCCGTTGCGTTTCCTTGCGGAGCGTCGTCGGTGATGACGATCACTCCGTGCCTGGTCACAACGGCGGAGAGTTCCGAGCCGCCCAGCAACGCATCGAGGGCGCTTTCGAGCGTATGCAACCCCCTCAGCCGCACGGCGCTGGGCTGATCCAGTTTCTCAGTCGGAAAAATGAGTTGGTGGCCGGTACTCTTCGCCAGGTCCGACAGTTTGTCCCCCAGCGTGCCCGAAGAAATGTCGAGCTCGTAGATCGTCTTTTCGGCCGATGCTTGCGGACAAACAAAGAGGCAGGCAAATGCCGCCACCGTTACCGCAATCCCCCGCAATATTCCTACTGAGTTGCTTTTCTCACGTTGTGATTCAACTCTAAAGAGCGTCACGACGTGCAAACCCTCAAATATTTCAGTGCTTCCCGATGCCCCCTCTCGACGAATTGCGTTGATTGCTCGTGATATCCGGCCTCACTCGGCTGCCGCGGCAAGCAGCACGCGATCGTCGGCAAGCCGCTCGGCCTTGATACCCTGCGCGATTTCGATCGCCTCGAGGAATGCCTCGACGTCACCAAGCACGAAGTTGCCCGTGACCTGCAGGTCGGCTATCGAAGGCTTCGAGAGTTCGATGGTGATTTCCGAATGCCGGGCGAATTCCGCAATGACCTCGTGCAGGGGCTCACCGTCGAATATCATGCGCCCCTCGGTCCACGCGAGACGCCGTTCGAAAGCGCTCGGGTCGTATTCCCGCACTTCCACTTCCGTCTGGGCTGCGGCAAATACCAGTTCCTCGCCCGAGTGCAGAATGCGGCGCCCTGCGCCGCTGGTCCCGACGACGTCGAACGGGTCGCCGGAACCCGCAACGTCGTGCGTTGCGGCGACGCGGACCCGGCCCTCCGAGACGGAGACCAGCGTCTCGCCGTTGTCTATCCTTACGACGAACGCAGTGCCGACGGCTTCGATGATCCGGCCGTTCGCCAGAACGGCAAACGCACGATTCGGGTCGTGCGCGATCCGGAACCTTGCCTCACCTCGTATCAGGCGCACATGACGTTTCTCCGCCGTGTACTCGATTTCGGCCAGCGTGTCCGAATTGAGCGACGCCTCGGATGCATCCGGCAGCGGCACGGTCTTGTGCTCGGCGAGACCGGTTTCGAGTACGACCTTGAAGTCCTCCGGAACCCGATCGGCAAAAAGACCCGGCAACAACGCCAGCGCGGTCAGCGAAACGACCGCGATTCCGGACAGGGCCCAGACGATCGGCACGAACATGGAGCGCCGGTGACGGCGCCCGGCCTGCGGCGGTGTCTCTCGCAAGAGCACCAGGTCGCGGGCGAGTTCGTCGAAATCCTCCCAGACCGACATATTCGATTTGAGCGCGACGACGTGACGAGCGTCCGCCGCGAGCCACCGGCGCAGCTCCTGTCGTTCCGCATCCGAGAGATCGCCGCGGTCCAGCCGGACGAGCCATGTCGCGGCTTCGGCATCGACCGTCTCTTCGGGCCGCAAAGTGAATACGTTGCCGTTATCTGTCATCGTCACGCATCCGAAACTGAAGTTCGAAGATCGGATTCGTTGCTCGTCCCGGATTCCTCCGCGCCGGAGTCCGAATAATAGCCTTGCAGTCGCATGACGTCCTTGCATCGCAAGGTACCCTGCGCCACGTATTTTTCGACGGAGCTCACCGAAACGCCCATCTTCTCGGCGATGTCCTTGTACGGCAGTCCGAAGAACTTCCTCAATACGATCGCCTGTCGCGAGCGCTCGGGCAGCGAGCGCAACGCGGCCTCGAACGCCTGTAACTTCTGCCGGTAGTGAAGCGTGTCGTCCGCGTCCGGCGCGTCCACGTCCGCGATTGTATGATCGACCTCGGCGCGGATTTCCTGGGCGCGAGTGGACATTGCCTTGAAGACGAGGTTGCGCGAGATGACGAACAGGTAGCTCTTCGGCGACGTTATCCGGCGGGAGCGATTGGATTCCAGCGCGCGAAGCACGGTCGTCTGCAAAATGTCCTCGACGTCTTCGGCCCGAACGCACATCTTGAGCAGATTCCTCACGAGACCGTCACGGCATTCGGAAAACGCCGCCAAGATCTTGTTATCTTTATGTTTTTGCTCTACACCCACGAATTACGCGCCCCCCGGTGCGACCAGCGGATACAACTACAGTACGATCTAAAGAGTCGAACTCGACGAGAATCCTCAAAAGAAAGTTCAATAACCTGAGTGCGCCGACTGGCGGCCGTAACGAATTGCGGGTTCGACGACGTCGCGACTCTTTAATTGACTGGTCTTTCCCACGACTGCAATCGATACGAGCGTACCATGATAAACCGCCGCGACCTGCTCAAACTCACCGCCGCCAGTGCGTTGCTGCCGCCGATCGTCGGCAGGGCCGCCACCGCAGACGAGCCCGATCTTCGCGAGCGCCTGCTCGTCGCGCAGGCAAGTCCGGTGCTGCGCCGCGATCGATTGCCGGAGCCGATCGTCATCGAGTCGGTCGAGCTACTGCGTCATGGCGAGCAGTTTTTCGTCCGGGTGCGTTCGAGCGACGGCACCGAAGGTCTCGCGCTGACCAACAAGCGTGTCATCCGCAGCATCTATCCGATGTTGCCGGCGCTCGTCATGCCGCATTTCGTCGGCAAGGACGCCAGGGACCTGGACAAACTGATCGAGGGCGTGTTCGTTCGCGGACACAACTACAAATGGCAGGGACTCGGCTTCTGGTCATGCGTTGCCTGGGTCGAGTTCGCACTACTCGACCTGATCGGTAACCACGTCGACGCGCCGCTGGGCGAACTCGTGGGCGACCGAATCCGTGACCGTAGCGGCATCTACTACGCCAATGGCGACCGGGAAAGCAGCGCCGGAGCTGTCGTCGATCAGCTCGAGGAATTGATCGACATCTCGGGAGCAAAGGCCGTGAAATTCAAGCTCGGCGCAAGGATGCGCTACACCGACGCCTCGACGAAGCGGGATTTCGAGTTGATCCCGCTTGCGCGAAAGCGGCTCGGTGACGACGTCACGCTGTTCACGGACGCAAACAGCTCGTTCGACGTGCCGCTGGCGATTCGCATCGGTCAGCAACTCGAGGCACACGGCTACGGGTTCTTCGAGGAGCCGGTGCAATTCGATCACTACGACGAGACCAGGGCCGTCGCCGAAGCGCTCGAGGTACCCGTTGCGGGCGGCGAACAGGTGTACGGCATGCGTCGGTTCCAGTGGTTGATCGAGAACGAGGCCCTGCAAATCCTGCAGCCCGACCTGCTCTTTTTCGGCGGATTCGTGCGCTCGATCCGCGTCGCGCGTATGGCCGAAGCCGCGGGTCTGAAAGTCGTGCCGCATATGTCCGGCTTCGGGCTCGGAAGCCTGCATGTGCTGCACTATGCATCGGTCGTACCGAATTCGATGCCGTATCAGGAGTTCAAGGGCGACAAGGACGGACTGCCCTACGAAGTGATCGGCACCGGCAAGCCCCTGCAGTCGATCGATGGCGAGATCGACATTCCGTCGGGGCCCGGCCTGGGCGTTCGTTTCGATCCGGACTACATGCGTCGGTTCAAACCCGTGGAACCGTAGGCGGTCCATCGACGGACAAGACGTCCCATGCGGCCAACGGTTCGCCGCAGCATTCGGCCGTTTCGTCGCAAATCCGACATCTCCCGCAAACTTTGCGACATCCTCGTGCATCCAAACGAGGACCATCAAAACGCAGGTACTTGAAGGGAGGCATAATGTCGCTGATCCGGCTGTCTGCGGACAACCCCGCATCACTGCTCGCCGCTGCCGTGTTGCTGTTCGTGCTCGGCATCGCAGGGATCGCGTCGCTGCCCATCCAGATGCTTCCCAATCTCGAATACCCCGAGATCAACATCAACACGTCGTGGCGCAATGCCGCACCGCAGGAAGTCGAGGCCAATATCGTCGAGCCGCAGGAAACGGTGCTTCGCCAGGTTCCCGGCGTCGTCGAGATGTCCAGTGACGTGCGCGCAGGCAACGGCAACGTGCATCTCCTGTTCGAGGTTGGCACGGATCTCCAGCAGGCCATGCTCGACGTCCTCAACGCCCTCAATCGCGCGGAGCCGGCGCCACCCGATGCCGACGAACCGAGCATCCAGGTGGGCGGCTGGGATTTTCCGGTTGCGACCCTGCTCGTCCATCCCCAGATCGCGACGCCGGGCACTGACGTCACGCAGTTTCAACGTGTGATCGATGCGGAGGTAGAGCCCGCCCTGCTCCGCATCGACGGCGTGCAGCGCGTCAATCTCAACAGCCAGCGCGACAGCCTCGTGCTGATCAACTTCGACCCGTATCGCGCCGCGGCGCTCGGCGTGCAGGTCACCGATATCGCGAACACGGTCACGCGTGCCGTCGACACGACCGGCGGGCTCGCCAGCGTCGGCCGGCGCCAGTATACGGTTCGCTTCCTCGGCGGGTTCGACCTCGACGAACTCGGTGACCTGATCGTCGCCCGCCCGAACGACCAGCCGGTGCGGCTGCGCGAGGTCGCCGACATTTCGACCGATCTGTACCCGCGCACCGGCTTCATGTACCGAACCGGCTTTCCGGCGTACTACATTTCGGTCCAGGGCAAATACGGCGCCAATACCGTCGCGATCCTTGACGACATCAATCGCACGATCGCCGAACTCAATGCCGGCCCGCTCGCGGCGGAAGGGCTTCAGATCGTGCTGAGTTTCGATGCTTCGGTACATATCCGGCGCGCCATCGGGCTGGTCAACGGCAACCTCGTGCTCGGCATGGTGCTCGCGCTCGGTGTGCTGTGGTGGTTCCTCCGCGGCTGGCGTGCGACGCTGATGATCGCGACGACGATTCCGTTTTCGCTGCTGTCGTCCCTGCTGGCGCTCAGCCTTCTGGGCCGCAGCCTCAACGTCGTGTCGCTCGCCGGGCTCGCGTTTGCGGTCGGTCTGGTGCTCGATGCGGCGATTATCGTGCAGGAGAACATCGTGCGCCTTCGCCAGGGGGGCATGCCGGCGGACGAGGCGTCGCGCAAAGGTCCCTCGCAGGTCGTGGGCGCGCTGTTCGCGTCCACGGTCACGAGCATCGCGATCTTCCTTCCTATCCTGTTCATGGAGGGACTCGAAGGGCAGCTCTTTGCCGATCTGGCACTGACATTGTCCGTTGCCGTGGCAATGTCGTTCATCGCGGCGATTACCGTCTTGCCGGTCGCGAGCAACCATTTCCGCAGCGACCAGCTTTCCGTCGATCGCCTCGGTCCGCTGTGGGACAGGATCACCGACCGGATAATGCGCCTGACCGGCACGCCGCGGCAACGAACGAAGTGGATCGCGTCATTGCTGATGGCTCCCGTGCTGCTGACCTGGTTGCTGGCGCCGAAACTCGACTTTCTTCCGCAGGCGGATTCCGACGGCGTCCAGGTCTTTTTCAGCATGCCGGAGGGCATTCCGCTCAGTGCGATCGAGAACGAGCTGATCCTCAAAGTCGTCGACCGGTTGCAGCCGCACGTCGACGGCGATGCCAGTCCGGGCATCCGCGGTTACAACCTGTACTCATGGGGCTCGAACGCCACCGGCATCTACATCTACCCGTACGACCCGCGCGAGGCGCCCGAACTGATAGACAAGCTCCGCAACGAGATTCTGGTCGGACTGCCCGGTGCGCGGCCGTTCGTATCGCGTGCATCCCTGCTCAACATCGGCATCTCGGGCGGCCGCAACATCGACATCGATCTCCAGGGCCCCGAGCTCATGGCCCTGATGGACGCCGCGAAGGTCGGCGAGCAGGCAATCAACGAGCGCTTCGGCGACTGGTCCGTTCGGGCATTGCCCGGTGTGAGTCTCTCGAAACCGGAGTTGCAGCTCGTGCCAAACGACATACGCATCACCCAGGCCGGTATCGATCGCGGTATCGTGGCCGATGCCGTTCGGGCATTCACGGGCGGGCTCGACGCGGGCCGGTACTTCGACGGCAACGAAGCCGTCGACGTACTGATCTGGAGCGGCGCCTGGACGACGCCGGAGGATCTGGCCGGCGTGCCGATCTACACGCCCCTGTCCGGTATCCAGGTCATCGGCGAGCTCGCGGACATCGTACGCACTGTCGGGCCGACGCAACTGCGTCGCGTGAACGGGCAACGCACGGTAACGCTGCAGGTGCTGCCGCCGCCGGAAATGACCATCGAAGATGCACTCAATACGCTTCGCAGCGAGGTCGGGCCCGTGCTGCGCGAAGCCCTGCCCGATGATGCGGAGATATTCTACCGCGGCACCGCCGATCAGCTCGCGGCGGCGGTCGCCGACATGAGCAGGAACTTCCTGTTGGCGGTGCTGGTCCTCGCCCTGATCATGGCCGCAATGTTCCGGTCCGTGAAGGACAGCCTGATCGTATTGCTCGTCATGCCGCTGGCGGTCGTGGGTGGCGTTATCGGTCTGCGGATCCTTAACCTGGTCACGTACCAGTCGCTCGAATTGCTGACGATGATCGGTTTCATCATTCTGCTCGGCCTCGTCGTCAACAACGCGATTTTGCTCGTGCACCAGACGCGCGCCGCCGAACGCCAGGGCCTCACCCGGGCCGACGCGGTTGCTCAGGCCGTTCGCGTGCGTGCGCGCCCCATCTTCATGAGTACGTTGACGTCGATCTGCGGCATGCTGCCGCTGATGCTGGTGCCGGGCGCCGGGAGCGAGATCTATCGCGGGCTCGCGACTGTGATAGTCGGCGGCATGAGCGTGAGCGCCGTATTCACACTATTACTGTTGCCGAGCATCTTGCGTCTCGGCGAATCGAAGCGAGCAGCGCTGGCGCGTCAAGAGCTGCTCGTACAGCCGAGGATGACATCATGATTGCCGGAATCAGCGCCGGGCGCACGTTCAGATCGATGCTTGCAGTGCTGCTGTGTCTTACCTGCACCGATGCTTACGCGGCGGCAGAAGACGAGCGTACACCGATTACCGTGGCCGAAGTCGTCTCGACCAGTATCGCGCCGTCCGTGCCCGCCGCAGGCACCGTCTTCAGCCGCAACGAGACACAGATCACGGCGGGTATGGCAGGCCGTCTCGAGTGGCTTGCGGAACCGGGCGATTTCGTCGAGGCCGGCGCGTCGGTCGCGATCTTCGATTGCGAGATGCTCGAGCTTCAACGTGAACGCCAGCTCGCCGAAGCCGAACGCGCCAGGATCAACATCGCACGGTTGGCCCGGGAGGTGGAGCGCCTCGACTCCGTCCGTGAGACGAATGTCATCGCCGAAATCCAGCATGACCGCACGACTGCGGATCGGGATCTTGCAACAAGCGATCTCAAGATCGCGAGGATTGCGATCCGGCAAACCGACAGCGAGCTTGCACGCTGTCACGTACGGGCGCCGTTTTCCGGCGTTGTGACGCAGCGCTTGCGCAATGCGGGTGAAGACGTCGAGCGCAGCACCGTGCTCGCAGCGATGACCGACACTCGAAACCTCGAGGTTCGGTCCTCCGTACCGATTCGCTACCTGCCACGCATGCGCGTCGGCGAAAACGCCGAGGTCCGAATCAACAAAGTGCAGTTCGAGGGCCGGATTCGAACGATCGTTCCCGCCGCGAATTCACAGTCGCAGACGTTCGAGGTACGACTCGACCTGCCGGCCGATGCGCCGCAGCTGGTCGCGGCCGGTCAATTGGTCAGCGTTTACCTGCCGCTGTCGGCGAATGTCGCACTGACGGTACCGCGGGACTCCGTTGTACTGCGGGAGGATGGCGCATTTGTCATGCGCATCAATGGCGACGCGAAAGTCGAACGCGTTGCCGTCGAGGTTCACGAGGCCAGCGGCGATGACGTCGCCGTACAGGGCGAGCTGAAATCGGGCGATCGTATCGCGGTTCGCGGCGCCGAAGCGCTCGACGACGGCGAGCTCGTTGCGGTGCAGGCCGAGACCTGAACCAAGAAACCTGATCCAGAGGGCAATCGTCGCAAGCTCGTTACGCTCGCCGAACGAGCTACCCTGAGTATCCGCTCGCCAGGTGTTGGCAGGCCCCGGACTTGTCTCCGCGCAGGAATCTTGAGTAGTGTGTGGATCAGATAGCGACTGAACCCGCCTACTCGGCCAGACTTGAAAGCTAACGGAGCGGCACAATGGCGAACGACAAGCCCATCGACTATTCCGGCAAACGCGCGACC
>JANQGP010000365.1 GCA_028277265.1 Woeseiaceae bacterium
GCGTGGTCATCAGCTGCTTGCTCAGCATGGTCTTATCCTAATTTGGAGGCCGTTGGCGTCATATAAGCATTATTCACGATTGTTCAGGAGGAGTGAAGGTATTTGAATGCGTTTGAAGGAAAAAGGACGGTGTTGAGGCCACATCACGGCCTGCGGTTCGTCAGCCTCTGACTGCCGATGATTTCCCGGATTCACTAGCGAAAGCAATGACTTTGGACGATCGCGCCAACTTTGCGTCGGGTTACAATCGACTTCCGAATGTTCTCGCAAGCTGCAATTGTTGTTCTCGGTGCCTTTCTTGTTGTGATGGGACTGCGAGAGGGCAGTTACCTGAACATCGGTATCGGCGTCCTGGTCGCGGTATTTGCGGCATCCACCCTCTACAAATTGAAATCGGGAAAGTAGCGACAGACCGCAGTCAAAAGGAGCCCGGCATGGGTCCCGACGGACCTCGAGGTTTACGGGTCCGAGCTCTCAATCGGCGCAATCGTGACGTTCAACGGCACGACGTCGAAGCCGACCCCGATCACACTGTAGCGCGACCGGCCGTCGCCGTCTCTGCCCCAGAATCCGTGACTATCATCGGTTTGCACGAACCGGTACAGCACCCCGGCCGACGTCCCCTCGGACGACGCAACCAGTGTGACGCGCTCGAGCTCTCTTGCGCCACGGTTGTCGAGCAATTCCTCGCCGAGCATGCGCGACAGCGCCACTGACGGCATCGCGGCACCGCCGCCGGCCACAACCTGGTGATCGCCGTATTCGCTCCCGACGGTCGGTTTCAGGTACGCGGCCGGACGGTAGCTGCCGTCGGCCAGCGAAAACCGGTCGCCGGGCGACAGCACCGAGACGGTCAGGCCATCGATGGCGATCCGTTCGCTTACCTTGCGCCATGTCGCCTCGCGCCCGTCGACGAGCGTGACATTGCTCGAGCCGACCACCGAAAGCAGCGCATCGTCCGGTGAATAGACGAACGCGGTGTCTTCATCGACGCCGATGGCGAAGCGGCGCTTCGGATCGAACACGCCAAGCGCCACCACGACGCGGCCGAGGCGGGCACGCGCGTCGAAGTGCTGGTCCACGAGGCCGGGGGCAAAGAACCCCAGGCCGACATCCATCTCCAACGAATCGCCGTCGACGGTGCCGCCGAGCAGCGCAACGATCGGTTCGCCGCCGGTGATCATCGGGTTGCTCATGATCGCGGCGCCGGCGCTGGTTCCGCCGATGACCGCGCCTGCGGCATGCCGGGCACGAATCGCATCGAGCATGGGCGTCGCCTTGCCGTCGTCGTCGAGCAGTACCTCGGCAATCCGCCGCTGGTCGCCGCCCGTGAACCAGACGCCGGACACGTCCGAGAGTTTCGCGATTTCGCCGGCATCGTCGGCGTTGTCCGCCCAGTTGCGTTCGTCGAATTCCGTTTCGCTGTCGTCGGTCACCGAGAGTTCGATCGCCATGACGCGCTCGGCGGCCACACCGTATCGCCCGAGTGTCTGAACGAAGTCCCGTGCCGATCCCACCGGGCTTCCCGACGCCGCGCTGATCACAGCGATGGTGCCGTCCGGGTCGGGCAGGGCGTCGATAAACGCCTCGAATACGTCCGCGTTGTCAGCACGGATCGCGCCGCCGGCGACGACGAGCGTGCCCTCGGCTGCTGCCGCACCAGCCAGCAGCCAGAGGACGCACCCGGCGAGCCAGGCCCGCCGGGCCCGTTGCAACGGCCGCAGCATCAGAACGCGAACGTGTACCGCAGCGTCCAGAAGCGGCCCATCGAGTTGTGGTTGATCTGATCGACGTTCGAACTCAGGCCCAGTACGAGCGGTGGGTCCCGATCGAACAGGTTGCGGACGTTCAGGTTGACGAACTGCCGGTCCGTAATGTCGAACGAGAAGTTCGCGTCCCATACGGTCCACGACGGTACCTGCACCTCGGCGCCCGCCGGAAGACCAACGGCCTCCAGCGTGCGTGTCGTCGGGTCGTCACGATAGTCGGACGTATGGCGCAGCCCGAGCGAGGCGTTCCAGCGATCGCGGGCGTAGCGCGCTTTTACGCTGGCGAGCAGCTCGGGGAAACGGAAATCGCCGGCCAGGTCCAGTATCGGGGCGTTCGCGGAAGCCTGCTCGTCGAACGTCGTGATGTACGTCGCATCGGCCGTCAGCCGCAGCTCGCCACCGGCCACGTCGAAGTAGTGCGTGTAAGTCATGTCGAAACCGCTGACGTCCTGGAATGCGAGGTTCGAGAGCTGGAAGTGTGCGTCGATGACGAAACCGCCCTCGACCTCGACACCGGCGACACCGGTGGGCAATTTGCCCTCGCCGACTTCCGGGAACTCGCCGGCCAGGGCGCGGCGGATGAAGTCGTCCTCGTCGACACCGATCAGGTCTTCGTACTCGATCGACCAGTAGTCGAGCGTGATGTCGATGTTCTCGTTCGGTGACCATACGAATCCAAGTCCGTAGGTATCGGCCGTCTCCGGCTCCAGCGCGTCATTGGCGACGTCCTCCGAGAGCAGTGCCTCACCATCAGCCGTATCGTCACCGTCACAGGCTTCGGGCACTGCCTCGCAGTCGACGCGGTACGAGCTGAGCAGCGTGCCGGCGCCGACCTGGGCGAGCGACGGCGCGCGGAACGAGGTCGCGTAGTTGGCGCGCAGGATCAGGCTTTCCACCGGTTCCCAGCGCAGCGAGACTTTCGGATTGAAATCGCTGCCGAAACTGTCGTAGTCGTCGAAGCGGCCCGCAAGCTGCATGTCGAACGTGTCGCTGAAGGGGATGAAGAACTCCGCGAACAGCGCGTACTGGTCACGCTCGGCATCGGCCGACGTCGAACTGAAGCCGAGGATCGGTTCGGGGTTGAGCGTCGTAGCTACCGCGACGCCGGACGGGACGTCCTCCACCGATTCCGTGCGCCACTCGGCGCCGAAAGCCGCGCTGATCACACCGCCGTTCCATTCGAACAACTCGCCCGAGTAGATGGCATCGAACTGCAGCAGCTCTGACTCGCCGTTGCGGTTTGCATGCGTGCGAATGGCATCGTCGATGCCGGGCGCCTGGCTTGCCTGCCCGCCGAACGGGTTGTACCAGAGCGTCTCAAGGCCGATATCTTCGCAGGTGTCGCCGACGAACGAGGCACTCGGCCGCTGCAGATCGACGTCCCATCGGTTGACCACGGTGCCGTCCGTGCAGAGGTTGCCGAGCGCGGCATTGTAGAACGCCTCGGAGATGACCAGTCCGCTGATGCCGTTCTGCTCGGAGTCGTTGCGGCCGTAGGTGATGCCCGTGTTCAGGTTCCAGCCCGAGTCAAAGTCGATCTCGAGGGCGGACACGAAACGGTAGGTCTCGGACTCTCGTCGCACGGCCCGCGGTTCCGGGAATTTGCCCCAGGCGAAGATCGGAAATCCGTAGTAGTCACTGAATTGTGTGGCGCCTTCCAGTGCCCCTTCCTCGACGATATCGGTCTGCAGCTCGACAGGCCAAAGCGGGCTCTCCGGGTCGAAGGGTGCTCTCGAAAAATTGGCTGGCGAGCTCGTTCCGTTCGACTTGGTCTGCTGGTAGATGAGCTCGTTCTTCCACGTTATGCGGTCACTCACGTCGAGACGGTAAGTGAGCATACTGCCGATACTCTCGTAGACGTCGAGCACGGACGTGAACTGGTTGTTGTCCACCTCGCAGAACTCGCCGAAATTGCCGACGCCGAAATCGTCGGCAGCGCAACCACCGTCGGCCGGTTCCTCGGTCTGGTCATTGACCATTAAAAACAGGTCGTTGAACGACGGGTAGAAGCCCTGCTGGCTCGGCCGTACCGAGTTGGCGCTGATGTCGCGGTCGCGGTTGAACAGCGCGTTGCGCTCGTAGTAGTCGACCACAGCCATGACGTGGTGTCCGCCGAAAGACTGCCCGGCAATCAGATTCAGGTTCTTGCGGCCGTCGTCGCTGTCGTGAGTCGAATCGCCGTATGACGCCGAGAGCTCGACGCCTTCGTAGTCGTCCCGCAAGACGTAGTTGACGACACCGGCAACGGCATCCGCGCCGTAAAGGGAGGACGCACCGTTCGGCAAGATCTCGACGCGCTCGACCGCAGCCACCGGAATCGAGTTGATGTCGATGAACGACGATTGGCCGTTCGCGAACGAGCTGATCGTGGCGCGCCGGCCGTTGATCAGGGTCAGCGTCGAGCCCGTGCCCAGGCCGCGCAGGGACACGGATGACGCACCGACCGGCGTATCGCTGGACAGCGCACCCGCCGTGGACGTCGAAAACGTACCGGTGCCACCGCCCGTAATCGACAGGTCCTGCATGAGCTGGCCCAGGCTCTCGGCACCCGATTCATCGATGGCGGTCCGATCGAGTTGAACCGCCTGGACGGCGCCCTCGAGGTCGAGACCCTCGATGTTGGTGCCGATGACGGTGATTTCCTCGATGGGCTCGTCCGAGCTTTGCGCGAGTGCGCCGGCAGGCGCGACGAGCGCGACGATCAAGATCCGGCCCAGGAGCCGGTGGGTCCAGTTTGTAGTGCTGCTCATTTTAATGTCCCCCTTTGGTGGCATTGCTGAGTCTTCATTGGCCCCGAAGCCGACGTCCCCTGCATAGAACGTGGCTCAAAGCCTGCTGATTCGGGTCGATGACGAGAATGTCCGCGTCGGCGCCCGCCGCGATACGGCCCTTGTTTGCGAGCCCCACGGCGTCGGCCGGATTGCGCGTCAGCGCGGCGATGACGGTCGGTGCGAATTCCGGTTCCTGTGCGAACGTGTCGTACACGAGTTCGAGCAGGACGTCCGGCACCGCAGACGAAAGGCCCTCGAACTCGCCATCGCGAAAAACCGGTAGCGAACCGCCGGCGTCCGACGAGAGCGAGATGCGTTCGGCCGGCGCACCGGCCGCAATCGCGTCTTTCAACGCATCGCAAGCGGCGACTTCGCCGAGTTCGAGGAGCTCCGGCGTCGTCGACACCGTGATGTCGATGTATCCGCCGTCGCGAGCGAACGCGACCGCTTCGTCGAGCAATGCGCGGCGCCGGTTCACATGCGTCGGATAGAAGCTGTAGACGGGCAGGGCACTGTCCTCGAGCGCCGCGCGCAGGGGCGCAAGGCCGCTGCTGGCATCACCGACGTGCACGAGTACGACACCGCGCTTGCCGCTGAGCGTCCCGCCGAGGCGTGCGTCGGCGGCGATGCGCCGCAGTTCTTCCGCTGTCGGTTGCGACGACCGGTGATCCGAGATCGCGAGTTCGCCGATGCCGATGACCGGCTCGATGAATGCAATGTCACGGGCCACGTCGCCCGTGATCGTGGGTGCGGGCAGGCGATAGGCGCCGGTCAGCATATGCGCGTCGATGCCCTTGTCGCGCAACGCCATGACGTCCGCGAACAGCACGTCGAGGCTGCGGCCGATGCTGTCCGTGCCGAGCGCGCCGACCGGGCAGGTGATGCCGGCGTCGAGAAACGCCTCGAAAGCGACCGCCGCCGTGCGATTGCCGAAGCCCCCTTCGCCGCCGCCGCCGCTCGGATGTGTGAGTACGTCAACGATGCCGGGCAACAGGATGCCGCCGTCCGCGTCGATGACGTCGAGGAGTTCGCCCCGGATATCGAGCTTGTCGCCGACCGCCGCGATTTTCGATCCGGCGACGAGCACGTCCAGCATTCCCCGCGGCTCGGGGTCGAAAAGGGAAGCATTTCTTATCAGCGTCAGCATGTCGATTCGTCCTCGTAAGCCGTCAGCTGTAGCCGATCAGCGAGGCAACAATCACGAAGCCGCTTGCGAGTACGACGAGCACGCCGAAGAACGGCAGCATGACGCGCACCCACCGTAACCACTCGACATGCGCCGCGCCCAGGCAGCCCATCAAGGCAGCCGAGGTCGGCACCAGGAGGTTGGTGAGGCCGTCGCCCAACTGGAACGCAAGCACGGCGACCTGGCGGGTGACCCCGATCAGGTCGGCGAGCGGTGCCATCAACGGCATTGTCAGTGCCGCCTGGCCGGAACCCGACGTAACGAAGAAGTTGAAGACGCTCTGCCCGAAGTACATTCCCCACGCGGCCAGCCAGCCCGGCAGGCCCCCGAGCGACTCGCTGCCGTGATGCAGCAGCGTATTCAGCAGGCTGGGGGACGATGGGTCGTCCCCGCCCATCAGGTAGACGATGCCGCGCGCGAAGCCGACGATGAGGGCAGCCGGCAGCAGGTCCATCGCGCCGGAGCGAAACGCCGCCATCGCGCCGTTTGCGTCCATGCCGTCGAGTCGGAATGTGCAGCCAATGATGCCGGCCGCGACGCCGAGTACGACGAACTGTGTGGCGATTTCGGGCAGGTAGAAACTCTTTACGACAACGCCGTAGACGATCCAGGCGACGACGGCGACGACGGACAACAGCACCAGCCGGTCGCCGATCGTGAGCGGCGGGGCATTGAAGTCGGCCGCATGGTCGCTCGCGTCGGTTGCCTCGACACGCACGCGCGCCGCGTAACGCAGCGTGAAGCCGATGCCCGCGAGCGTAAACGTGGTCCAGAGCGCGAGGCGCAGGGGCATGCCGCTCAACAACGGTACGTCGGCGATGCCTTGCGCAATTGCGACGCTGAAAGGGTTCATCCAAGAGGTCGCAAATCCGATCTGGGTCGCAACGTAGCAGACCAGCAGGGCCGTGATGCTGTCGTACCCGAGTCGTTGCATCACCGGCACCAGCATGAGCACGAACGGAATCGTCTCCTCGCTCATTCCGAAGACCGCGCCCCCGAGGGAGAACGCGGCGAACAGCCCGACGAGCAGCAGCGGCCCCTGGTGAACATTGCCGGCGATCAGTCGTTCCAGCGCCCGATGCACAGAGCCGGTCTTGAGGACGACGCCGAAGGCGCCGCCGACCAGAAGAATGAACGCCATGATGCCGACCGCGCCACCCATGCGATCGCCGGACGTCAGGCCTTCGTAGACCGCGTTGAACAATGCCGGGCTGCCGTCGCTGGAGAACAGCGCCGCGCCGCCCGGGTCGTCCGCGTATCGAAACGTATCGGGATCGACGACCTCGGCCATGGTGCCGCCGCGCAGCGCCTCGGTCATCGTGAACGAGCCCGGCGTCACTAGGTAGCTCAGCACGAATACGAACAACGCCACCCCGGCGATGACGAGGTACGTATCGGGCATGCGTCGCCCGGGAGTATCGGTGATCTCAGGCGTCATCGTCGACGAGGTAGTGCTTGTCGCGCAGGATCTCGTTGATCCGGGATATGGCATTGACCGTTTCACCCCGATGCCGCTCGGCAATCTCGACGACCAGCGCGTTCAACAGCACGTGCACGGCGGCCGATGCGTTCGTGAAGGTCATGCGGCGACTCGATACGATAAGCGCGTGGCTGGCGAGCGGCACACTCGGCGCCGTCGCGCGATCGGTCACCACGACGGCAGGAATGCCGCGCTGTTTCGATTCCTCGAGGATTTCCAGCGTCTGTTTGGAATACGGCGGGAACGAGAAGGCGAGAACGAGATCGCTCGGGCGAAGCGTGATCAACTGTTCACGCGGCGACGTGAAACGCGTTTCCAGGCAGGTCGAGCGCAGTCCATGCTCGGTGAACAGGTAGGACGCGAAATCCGCGTGATAGGCCGAAATGCCGTAGCCGACAGTGAAAATGTGATCGGCCTTGAACAGCGTTGCGGCGACACGCCGAAACTCCTGCTTGTCGACGCCGTCCACGAGGCGGCGAATGTTGTGTTGCTCAAGCTGCGCGACGGCGGACAGGGAATCGCGGCCGATGTCGGTCGATAGGGATTCGACCGAAGAGTCCGAGACCGCCTGCATCTCCTGTCGAAGAGCATCGACGAGCGCCGTCTTCATGTCGCTGTAACCGGAGTAGCCGATGCGCTGGCAGAACCGCACGACGGTTGCCTCGGAGGCGCCGGTGCACTCGGCGATTTCGAGTACGGACAGAAACGGCACCTCGTGGTACTTCTCGAGCACGAAATCCGCAATCGCCTGTTGCCGCCGGGAGAAGGACGCTGCTGCCGCGAGGATGCGATCTCGCGGGCCCCGGTCTTCCCCGCCGCCTGTTTCGTCGTTTGATGGTTTTGCTTTCATATCTGAAGTATATATGAAAGAAATGTTTCATTTCAAGGCGTTCATGGATTCACTATGATCCATAAAAATCCAATTAAAACAGATTATTAAGTCCAAAATCGTGCGACAGCATATAAATGAAGGGAAGTTTTCGAAACGTCTTGAAATAGAAATTTCTGTTTTAGAACAAGCCCGTTGCTCGGGCGAATGCTCTCGCCATCAACCGTTAGCTGCCGGCCGAGCGTGGTAGCCTGTTCGTCCCGCCCCCGTATCGGAGTCTGGTGCTCGTGCCGAAACGGCTCTCCACTATCGCGATTACGCTGCTCTTCGGTATCAGCATCTGTGCCGCCGAGACGGCACCAACACAGACGGAAACCCCGGCTGGATCATTTCCCGACCATATCGCCCGTTACTACTCGTCGATTCCGTTAGTGCCACCTTCGGACCTGTACAGCCCCGAGGGC
>JANQGP010000384.1 GCA_028277265.1 Woeseiaceae bacterium
GGGTTGGGAACAGGGCAAACGTAAGCCCGATGCTGCTGCAGCGAACTACCTGCGCATGATCAAAGCAGATCCGGAGTATGTCCAACGTACTCTTGCTGCCTAGGTGAAAGCCAGCATTTGCGGCGTGGCCGCCTTCGAGATACGGGTGTCCGTCATACTGTCTCCGGGTCTACTCGGTTGTATTCGCCATGTGTCCCAACAAACTCGATCGTCGGTTGCTAGACAGCGGCCTCCATTTGCTTTCTTGCGATCGGAAGGTCAAGGACGATATTCGAATACTCAACATGAGGTCGTAGCTTTCCGCCAGGTCCCTTTTCAAGACTGATCAGCCCGTAGCCTGCCATGGATTTCAGTGTGCGCGACAAGCTTGCTGTTTTTCGTCCAGAGATTGTTGCCAATTCGGACATAGATTCGGGCTGACTATCGACGATCAGCTGCAGCAAAGCGCGGTTGTTCTCCGAAAGAACGCCTGCTAGTGCCTCAAAACTCGGGAAAAAGACCTTGGGTTCACCGCGCTTGGGCGTGTACTCGCCCCGAGCGATCGCAATATTCCGCTTCTTCATTTCTTCGTAACTCATGATGCCGACTTTGAGAGCCTTCATCGCTTTTCTCCTCGGCTGAGTAATCGCAATGTCGTTTCGTATGTATTAGTTTAACATCCCATGTTAATAGTAGGGGTCTCTGGATTACACGACCATTCTTGGTGAGAATCATCCGAGCAGAATGGTCAAACCGATCGTCCCGTTGACTACAATCGGGTGCGCACGAACCTCGGATAAATGAATGACAGGCACAAAGCAACAGGAGTGGTGGCGCGGCGCGTGTATCTACCAGATCTACCCGCGCAGCTTCCTCGACACCAACGGCGACGGCATCGGCGACCTGAACGGCATCGTCGAGAAGCTCGACTACGTGGCGAGCCTCGGTGTAGACGGTGTCTGGATCTCGCCGTTCTTTCGGTCGCCGATGAAAGACTTCGGTTACGACGTGTCCGACTACCGGGACATTGACCCGATGTTCGGCACGCTGGACGATTTCGACCGGCTCGTCGATCGAGCGCACGCGCTGGATCTCAAGGTCATCATCGACCAGGTCTACTCCCACACGTCGGACCAGCACGCCTGGTTCGAGGAGAGCCGGCAAAGCCGCGACAATCCGAAGTCCGACTGGTACATCTGGGCCGATGCCAGGAACGACGGGTCGCCGCCGAACAACTGGCAGTCCATCTTCACGTGCCCGGCCTGGACCTGGGACGCTCGCCGGCAGCAGTACTACATGCACAACTTCCTGGCCGCACAGCCCGACCTGAACCTGCACAACCCCGATGTGCAGAACGCGCTGCTCGACGTCGCGAGGTTCTGGCTCGACCGCGGCGTCGACGGATTCCGTCTCGACGCGATCAACTGCGGCATGCACGACCCGCAATTGCGGGACAACCCGCCCGCACCCGAGGCTCTTCGCAGCGAGACGCGCCCCAGTTTCATGCAGCTGCCGAAGTACAACATGTGTCACGACGACCTGCCGCAGGTACTTGAGCGCCTGCGTCTCGTGACGAACGAGTACGGCGAGATCTTCACGGTGGCCGAAGTGGGGACCGCAGACCCGCTGCCGATGATGAAAGACTACACGCACGGCATGTACCGGCTGAACACGGCGTACGGCTTCGAGTTCCTCCTGACGTCCGAACTGACGGCCG
>JANQGP010000408.1 GCA_028277265.1 Woeseiaceae bacterium
GATCGGCCACTCGACATCCTGCAGGATCGGCACGAGGTGGCCATGGCGTATCGCCTCGGCCGAAAGAAACGTCGGCTGGATGACGATGCCAAGCCCGTGGGCGGCGGCGTTGGCGAGGAAGTCACCGCTGCTCGCACTCATCACGGGTGTCAGCTCGATGGAGTGACGCTTGCCGTTGCCGTCGGTCCAGGACCACCGGTTCGGGTCCGCAAGATTCGTGTACACGAGGCAGTCGTGGTCGACGAGATCCTGCGGCGTTGCCGGCGTGCCGCGCGTCTTGAGGTAATGCGGCGACGCCGAAACGACGGTCCGGACATCGAAGAGACGGCGCGCGATCAGCGACGAGTCATCGAGATGGCCGATACGTATCGCGACGTCCATCCCCTCTTCGATGAGATCGGTGCGGCGATCGTTGAGATCGAGATCGAATCGAATGCGCGGGTGCAGCTTCGTAAACGCGGCGATCGGTTTGCACATGTGCCGTACACCGAAGGAGAGCGGAAGCGCCACCCGCAAAGTCCCGCGCAGCTCACCATGTTCCTGCTGCACCGCTGCCTCGGCCTCGTCGAGGTCCGCGAGTATCCGGGCGCTGTGCTCGTAGAAACTCCGGCCCGTGTCGGTCAGGTTCAGGACCCGTGTCGTACGTTGCAGCAGCTGCACGCCGAGGCGTTCCTCGAGCCCCGAGACGCGCCGGCTTATGGCCGACTTGGCCGCGTTCAGGCGTTCGGCCGCGGCCGTGAAGCTGCCGGCCTCGACGACGGCCACGAAGGCCTGCAAATCCTCGAATCTGTCCATATTGTTGCGATTTTAGGAACAATATTATCCTGAGACTATTATTTATCTTGAAATTGTCAACAGGGACACTACCGGCATTCGAACGCAGACGAGAGGACCACCCGATGAAACAGTCTCTGAACGTCCTGGCAATCAATGCGAGCGCCAGGAAAGAAGGCTCCGTCAGCCGCGCCCTGACCGCCGACCTGCTGCAGGCCCTCGAGGACCGGCACGGCGAGATCGACGTCGTCGAACGCGACCTGGCGGACGGCCTGCCGTATGTCGATGCCGCCTGGGTCGAGGCCAACTTCACGGCCGACGAGGACCGGACGGACCGCCATCGGCAGACGCTCGCCGAGTCCGACGCGCTCGTGGCCGAAATCGAGGCCGCGGACGTACTGGTCATCGGCTCGCCGATCTACAACTTCTCGATTCCGGCCGTGCTGAAAGCCTGGATCGACATGATCACGCGCGCCCGCCTGACGTTCCGTTATACGCAGAATGGCCCCGAAGGCCTGCTCAAAGGCAAGAAAGCGTTCGTCGTCGTGCCTTCCGGTGGCGTGCCCGTCGGCAGCCCGGTGGACTTCTCGACGCCCTACCTTACGCAGGCACTCGGGTTCGTCGGCATTACCGACGTGGAATTCGTCGGCGTTCGCGGTGCAGACGGCGGCAATCGCGACGCACTCGACAGCGCGCGCTCGCGAATCGCAGAGCTCGTGCACCTGGCCACCAAAGCGGCCTGAACAGGAGAACATCATGATTGACATCATTCGGTCGGAAACGCGCGGCAGCGCGGATCACGGCTGGCTCAAGGCAAAACACACGTTCTCGTTCGCGAATTACTACGATCCGGAGCGTGTGCAGTTCAGCGACCTGCGCGTCATCAACGAGGATCGCGTGGCGCCGGGCCAGGGTTTCGGCACTCACCCGCACAAGGACATGGAGATCGTGACGTACGTCATCGATGGTGCGATCGAGCACAAGGACAGCATGGGCAACGGCACGGTGATCAACGCCGGCGAAGTCCAGCGCATGACGGCTGGAACGGGCGTGCTGCACAGCGAGTTCAACCACTCGGACGAAGACGAGCTGCAC
>JANQGP010000068.1 GCA_028277265.1 Woeseiaceae bacterium
TTTCGATCGTGATGTCGTTACCCGAGTAGAGAATCGCGTCATTGAGCGTCTTGTTGCCTTCGAGGACGGGCCAGCGGTTGTCGAGAACGACGCCGCTGACGACGAGATCGTCCTTGTCGATGTACACCGTTTCGCTGTAGACGCCCGGGAAGATACGAATCACGCCGCCTTCGCCGGCCGCGGCGACGGCCGCCTGGATCGAGTCGCCGTCACGGACCTCATGCACGGTGCCGGTCGCGGAGCCGCCGACCGAACGCGTCAGCGCGCCGCCTTCCTGCATCGCGGTCGAGTAGCGCGACGTGTCGCCCACGACGGTAGCGCGGTTGTCGCCCGCGTATTTGATGCCTGCGAACGCACCGACGACGAGCAGCGCGACTGCGGCGGCGACGAATAGCAGTTTCTTCCCCATGGTGCTTCCTTATCGATGCGTAGTTCGTGTGGCGCTGGCGCTCCGCGAGACGAGCGCCTCCGGCAGAGTACCGATCGGCGCGAGGCCGGACGGCACTGAATCCGGTATCTCCGGTTTGAAGCTCTCATCCGTCAGCGTCCTCAGGAAATCGACGAGCCGATCGAGCTCGGCATCCGACAGTTCAGGCTCCCAGATATGCCAGTGCACGGTCATGCGCTTACGTTCCTCGTCCGGCAGCGCATGGCCGCGCCCGAGTGTGTAGAACTCGGCGGCATCGCGTAACTCGGCGAATGCTCCCGAATGCATGTACGGCGGAGTTCTTGCGACGTTGCGCAGGCTCGGTACTTTGAATCCGCCGCGCAGTCCAGGATTTCCCGTAACGTTCTGCGCGCCCGCGTCGAACGGGACCTCGTCGGGATCGGGGACGCCGATAACGGCGATCTGCTGGTTCGTGAAGAGCGGCGGCGTATGGCACTCGGCACATCGCGCGACGAAAGACCGGAATACGTTCATGCCGGCCTTCTCGCGATCGCTCAGGGCGTCATGAAAGCCGTGTGCATACCGGTCGTAGCGGCTGTTGAGTGAAATGAGCGTGGTCTGGAATGCCGTAATCGACGTATACAGCATAGCGAGCGTCGGAGGCCCGCCGTCGGCCGGGAACGCATCGCGAAACAGGCGCACGTACTCGTCGCTCGCGCGCAGTTCCTCGAGCAGATCGGCCGGATCGCTGCCCATTTCTCCGACATCATAGAGCGGGCCCAGCATCTGCTCCTCGAGCGAACTCGCGCGGCCGTCCCAAAAGAAGCTGCCGAGAAACGCGACGTTCCACAGGCTGGGTGCGGCTCTTGTCGCTTCGGCGCCGCCGATGCCGCGACTTCTCGGCCGACCGTCCGCAAAGCCGAGATCGGGGTGATGACAGCTCGCACAGGACACCGTGTTGTCCGCCGACAGCATCGGATCGAAGAACAGGTAGCGGCCGAGGTCGATCTGCCGGGGTGAATAGCCGTCGCGCGGCGCGGGCAACCCGGTCCTCGGACCGCCGACGCCCGCATTCTCGAGCGAATCGTAGTTCTGGTACAGCGTCCGCAATTCGCAGCGGTCGCCTTCCGTCAATTCGAAACCCGGCGGGCAGAACGTACGCAGCTCGATCTGCGTGCCGATATCCGGCGCGTCGGCAGGCGACGCGCCACTCGCCAGCAGCAGCGCGACCGCGGCGAGGCCGATCCTACTGCTTTGCGAGCTCATTGAGGAATGCGACGATGTCGTTGAGTTCCTTGTCGGTGACGACCTTGGCCATGATGGCCATCTGCCTGCCGTACCTGTCGTCCGCGTGGGCGCCGCGCGTTCCCGTCCGGAAGCTCCGCACCTGACGGACGATATAGCTGTCCCGCAGACCCACGAGGCGCGGTGCGTAGAGTGCGTCGTTACCCTCGCCTTTGCCGGCATGGCAGGCGCCGCACCGGCTCACGTAGAGTTTCGCACCGTTTTCGACGTCGCCCGACAGCGTGGCTTCCGGAACAGGCGCATCCAGGCTGGCGACAAAGGCCGCGACATCGGCGATGGCCGCATCGTCCGCGAGGGTCGCGGCCATCGAGCGCATCAATGCGCCGCTCTGGTCGTCCGGACTCGCGCCGCGGATTCCGCGCTTGAAGTTCTTCAGTTGCCGGACCAGGTAGTCTTCGGATTGTCCCGCGATCGCGGGCGAGGCGAGGTCCGCGTTCCCTTCACCGTTTGCGCCGTGGCAGGCTATGCAGGGCGCGTAGAGGGCTTCGCCTGACGCAATGTCGGCGCCGGCGCCGGCCGCAGGGATGAGCGGTGCAAGCAGCAGAAACAGGCGAAGTCCTGGCGGCATAGGCGCAACCGATTCGCGTAAACGGTATGACCAAGTCTGGACAAGTGTGCAAGGGAGTACAAGTGCCTGCCCGGCCGGTTGAGTTCCCCTGGTCAGCCGGTCAGCCGGTCAGCCAGGCGCCCGTGCGATCGTAGGGATTCGTATCGATCGCCGGCTCGTCGCGAAGCTCGAGCTCACAGGGCGCGACGTCACTCATCCAGACCGTGCCCCCGGCTACGTCTGTGAACACTTTGGGCGGGCGACGAATACGCACGGTATCCCCGATATGTTGTTCCTTGAGATGTTCCATGATCAATGTGTCGGCCGTCGATCGGCTATCTTTAGTTCGGGTTGACGCTGTGGCTAAATGGGTGGCGTGATTGAATCCCGTACCGACGTTGTCATCATCGGTGCCGGTATAGCCGGCCTCGTCGCCGCGCACGAATGCCTCGAGAGAGGCCGTTCGGTCACACTGATCGAGCGCCATGAAGCCGTGAACGTCGGCGGACTCGCACGTACCGCTTTCGGTGGTATGGCACTGGTCGGCACCCCGCTGCAGCGGCGCATGGGCATCGACGATACGCCTGAACTCGCACTGGCCGACTGGGAGTCGTTTGCCGAATTCGGCGACGCCGACGTCTGGCCGCGACGCTGGGCAGAGACTTACGTCGAGCAGAGTGCCGGCCGCGTCTACGAGTGGCTGCGGAACAAAGGCATGCGCTTCATGCCCGCCGTGAACTGGGTTGAGCGCGGTGACTTCATCCCGGGCAACAGTGTGCCGAGGTACCACATCCTGTGGGGCACCGGACTGGGTCTCGTCGAGCGTTTCGCAGCGCTGATCAACGGGCACCCGAACGCCGACAGCCTGGAGTACGTCTTCGGTTGCCGTGTCGATGAACTGCTCGAGGAGGGCGGGCGCATCGCCGGTTGCCGCGGCACGATCGAGGCTGACGAGTCGCAGCGCGAGTTTCATGCCGACCAGGTCGTCGTCGCGACAGGCGGTATCAACGGCAACCTGGAGAAGGTTCGCGACAACTGGTTCTGGGACGATCCGCCGTCCGAATTGCTGAACGGCTCGCATCCCTTTTGCGACGGGCGTCTGCACGAGGTCGTCGAGCGTCATGGCGGCAGCGTTACGCACCTAGAGAACATGTGGAACTACGCGGCCGGAATACCCCATCCGTTTCCGCAGTTCGAGAACCACGGTCTCAGCCTGATACCGTGCAAGTCGGCGCTGTGGCTCGATGCGACCGGTGAGCGGATTGGCCCTGTGCCGCTCGTGACAGGCTTCGACACGAACGAAATGTGCCGGCGCCTCGGCGAACTCGAGCAACCGTATTCATGGCAGCTGTTGAACTGGCGTATCGCGGCAAAGGAGTTTGCGATCTCGGGCGCCGAACACAATCCGCACATCCGCGACGGTCGTATGCTGCCGTTCCTCAGAGAGACGCTGTTCGGCAATCATCGTCTCGTGCGGCAGATGCAGAAGGAAAGCGATCATTTCATCGTCGCCGATACGCTGCCCGGGCTCGTCGAGCGCATGAATGCACTCAACGGCGGCGATCGCGTGAAGCTCGAGACCATCGAGCGCACGGTGGCGACGTTCGACGACAACGTGCGCCGCGGGCCGTCTCAGTGGAACGACGACCAGTTGCGTCGTATCGTGCATGCGCGAGCCTGGCGCTCGGATCGCATCCGCACGTGCAAGCCCGCCCCCCTCGGCGACCACCCGCCGTTCATTGCCATCAAGCTGCGGCTGATAACGCGCAAGAGCCTGGGAGGCATACAGACCGACCTGTCGAGCCGTGTGCTCGATCGTGCCGGCCGGCCTGTCGATGGCCTGTACGCCGTCGGCGAGGCGGCCGGTTTCGGCGGCGGCGGCGCCAGCGGCCGACGTTCTCTCGAGGGCACGTTCCTGTCAGGCTGTATTCTGACCGCACGAGCCGCGGCCGAGGCGATTGCCTAGCGAATCGGCTGGCGCATGGGTTGCGGGCGCCAGTACGTGACCGTGCGCCACAGCCATTCGACGGGCCCGAAACGATAGCGCTCCAGCCACCACGCGCTGAACCAGAGCTGGAAGCCGATGACCGCGGCGACGAACGCCATCTGCCAGAGTCGCGGTACGGACCCGTACAGGCCGAGCCCGTAGCCGTAGAACACGGTGGTCAGGACGACCGAGTGCATCAGGTAATTCGTAAGTGCCATCCGGCCAACCGCCGCAAACCGGCTCATCAGGCCCGCCAGAATGCCGCTCTTCGCAATCAGCATGACGAGACCGATGTGGCCGAGCGCGACGAGGATGCTGCCGAAGTAGTTCGCCAGGCTGCCGTTCGACATCGCGTACAGCGGGTCGAAGTCGTGAGCATGGAGATCGATTGCGCTGAACACGGTCAGCGGCAGGCCGAGCAGGTAGCCCGACAGCATCAGGCGCTTGTAGAACCCGATTGAACGTTGCGCCGTGAACACGCCCAGCTTCATCATCGCCATGCCCAGGAGCATCAGGCCGCCAACGCGGAAAAGCCCATAACCGAAGACGAAGAAGAGGTGCATCATCGCGACGATCGGTGCGCGATACTCGAGGATACCGGCGTAGTCGCCGCGATGGACCTCCACGTCGTGGGCGACATCCTCGTCCGTGGGCATCATGAAAGCGCGCATGTCCACCCAGTCCTCGAGCAACTGGCGTTGTTCGTCGTCGAGATCTTCGCCCTGCTCGACGAGCGTCTCGACATCGGCCACCATGCCCATCATCTTGTTCGTCTGGTAGACGTTGCCGTAGTTGAAGAGCAACGTGAACGGCAACAGGCAACAGGCAACGATGATCAGTGTGCGGGGCGTACGTTTGCGAAACAGGTAAGCGAGCATGCCGATCAGCGCATACATGAACAGGACGTCCCCGTACCAGATCAGGTAGGCATGGATCGCCCCGATGACAACGAGCCAGAGCTGACGGCGATAGTAGAAGCCGGCAGGCTTGTTGCCGCCTGATTCGGCGCGCCCGCTCATCAGGACGATGCCGGCGCCGAACATCATGGCGAAGATGCTGATGAACTTCTGGTCGAACAGGATGTGAGTGAAGATCCAGGTACCGATGTTCCAGGATTCGGTGCCCCCCATTCGTAGCGGGTTCATGTAGGCAACGAACGGCATCGCAAAGGCGTAGATATTCATGACCAGGATACCGAGGATCGCGACGCCGCGGAGCAGGTCGAGACTGACGAAGCGCTCGCGGCCCCCGACGGGTCCGGCAGGCCTTGCGAGCGCGGGTGATTTGGCGGATTCGCTCATGTGGTTGTCCCCGATCAGTCGTCGAGATGGAGGTTGACGCGCCGGTTCCGGCGCCCTTTCTTTTCGACTTTGCCGACGCGCACGGCGCCGACTTCGGCCGTCGAACGCAGATGCGTACCGCCGCAAGGCTGCAGGTCGACGCCCGCGATGTCGAGCAGACGAATCGAGCCCTTGCCGCGAGGCGGTTGGACGGACATCGTCCTTACCAGCTCGGGGTTGGCATCGAGTTCGGCCTCGGTGATCCAGCGGCAGCCGACGGCGTGGTCCTCGGCGACGAGCCGTGCAAGCGCTTCGCCGACGGCCGCCTTGTCCACCGTGTCTTCCATGTCGAAGTCGAGTCGGCTTTTCCGGGCACCGATGTTGCCGCCCGTCACCGGGTAGCGAAGGATCGATCCGAGCAGGTGCATCGCCGTGTGCATCCGCATGTGCCGATACCTGCGGTCCCAGTTGATCGCCAGTTGGACAGCCGTACCTTCCGGGGGAACATCCGCTCGATCGTCGACGAAGTGGCCGATATCGCCGTCGACGTAACGCGTGTCGATGACGCGCGCCTCGCCGTCGTCCCAGCGCATTGTGCCCGTGTCGCCCGGCTGGCCGCCGCCCAGCGGGTAGAACACGGTCCGATCGAAGAACACGCATCCGTCCCCGGCGCCGGCAACGTTCGCATCGCAGGTCTTCAGGTAGGCATCGTCGCGAAACAGCTCGGTTGTCACAGATGGGCCTCCAGCCAGTCCCCGAGATCGGCAAGTACTTCGTCGCGCTCGGGCTCGTTGAAGATTTCATGGAACAGACCCGGGTACAACCTGAGCGACTTGTCGGCGGAACCTGCGCCGGCGTGAAACTCCGCGGATCCGGCCGGTGCGGTGAGCTTGTCGGCTTCGCCGTGCATGATCAGCAGCGGCAGACTGACCTCCGGTGCGCGCGCAAGCGTATCGTCCATTGCCGTCGCCATCTCGGCGATCAGGCGCGACGTGAGTTTGCCGTGATGCACGAGCGGGTCGTTGACGTAGGCTTCGACCACGGCCCGGTCGCGGCTGACCAGCGCCGGGTCGAGGGCGATCATGGGCACGGTCGGCACCAGTGCCGACAGCAGGCGGTTCAGCCACAGCACGATCGCCGCGGGTGCTTCGTCGGACCTGAACGCCGGACCCGACAGCGCGGCCGCCCGGAACTCGTCCTGGCGGCTCATCAGCAAGCGGGCCGCGATCAGGCCGCCCATGCTGTGGCCGACCAGAAACAGCGGCAGGTCGGCGAATGCCTTCCTGACGTCATCGAGCAGCGCCGTCACCCCGTCGAGGAACACGCTGAAACGCGGAACATGACCGCCATGGCCGTCGGACTTGCCGTGACCGTAGTGATCGAGCGCGTGCAACGCGATACCGCGTCGTGCCAGCGATGCCGCCACGTACTCGTAGCGGCCGCTGTGCTCGCCGAGGCCGTGTATCAAAAGCGCGGCGGCGCGCGCGTCCGTGTCGGGCAGCCACGATTGCCTGTACAGGCGGCTAGAGCCTCGCGCTTCGCTGTGGCGAAACTCGAGCGTCCCGTCGGTATGAATCAACCGGCCTTTCTCCGTGCCGGGGCGGTTTTCTTGGCCGGCGCCGGTTTTCCGAACTGCTTGATGTGCTGGTCTTCATAGCTGTGCAGGATCGGATCGAGCGTGCGCGAGATTTGCGTCTGGATACGAATCCGCTCGATACGTGGCCACGTCGAGCGTTCGCCTTCGACGACGAGTTCGCGGATCTCGTCGTGCGTTCGCCACGACAGCGCGCGCAGCGGATTGTGCAGTTTCTTGCGCGGGGCAATGGTGATGTCGCCAACGTAGCTCTGGTTGATGATCGATAGCGCCGAGTTTGCGGCTCGCTCGATCTCGGGAATCCAGCGCAGCGGTTTCTCGAAGATCGCCGCTCCCGCGTTTACCCAGGCCCGCGTCGTATCGATCATGGCGTACTTCAGCTCCGACATGGCGTCGGTCTTGCGCTTCGTCGTGTCGATGAAGGGCAGCACGTACGGATTCGTCTGGCTGACGATGTAGTGATTGACGCCGTACAGGCGTGCGAGACGTTTGGCCGGCAGGTCCTCGCTGAGCGAACCGTCGACCCAGCGGCGTGTCGTGTACCGCTGCCGCTCGTCCTTGTCGTTCTTGGCCATCAGTACGACGGGCGGGAAAAATCCGGGTATCGCCGTCGAGGCCAGCACGGCTTCGCGCATGAACGCGTTCGGCGACGTGTCGGCGTTGAGCAGGCGCGATTTCTGGTGGTTTTCCGACGGCGCGACCGACATGTTGATGTGGCGGCCCGTCAGTTTCAGCGCTTCCTCGAACGTCATGTCGGGGATGACCTGCTCGAGGACGTCCCAGATGTCTTCAGCCGTGATCCTGTCCGTGCCGAACGTGGACGAGATACGGGCGAGAAGACCGGAAGGCGGCTCCTTGCCCGGCAACCAGTCCGGTTCGAAATATTCGTCGAGCTGACTGTCGGTGTTCGAACAGAGTACGGTGCCGATCACGGCGCCCCCGCTCGAACCCGAAATGATGTCCGGCAGCAGCCGTTCGCGCCACAAAGCCTTGGCGACGCCGAGATGGAAGTAGAGCAGCGTGCCGGAGCCGCTCATCATCAGCGCGGAGCGCCCGTAGCAATGACTGGCGCGCTGGAAGAAGTCGAGCTTCTCCTCGAACGTGATGCAATCGACCTTCGGGTTCGCGAGGTGTTCGAGCGCCAGCGTGATCTCGTCGACGTATGCCTCGATGAGCCCCTTGGTGCCAAACTTGGCCTTGCCGTAGAGCTCGTTCCTGCCCATCCCGCCCATGTTGCCGTGGATGCCTTCGTTCAGCGTGAACAACAAGCCCCGGTCATCGTGACGGGCGCGCAGTGCCCGAAGGTGATCCAGGCGGTTACGAATGGCGACGAAGTCGTAGCGGATCGACTGATCCATTTGCTTCCAGCGCTTCGCGCCGGAGGCTTCGTCATGCTCGATGGCGGCCTCTTTCCATTCGTCGTAACTCTCGGCGCTGTCCATCGCCGCTTCGAGCTTCTTCAGCCGGTTCTTGAAAACGATTGCAGTTCTCCCGTCAGGCGGCTCCCCGCAGTTCTTCCGCCATCATAGCCCGCATGTCAATCTTCCGTATTTTACCTGTAACGGTCATCGGATACTCGTCGACGAATCGTACATAACGCGGGATCTTGAAATGGGTAATCTGGCCGCGGCAGAAGTCACGGATTTCCTCTTCGCTGGCCGTCACGCCGTCCACGAGCTGGATCCAGGCGCAGACCTCTTCGCCCATCTTCGGGTCTTCGACACCGAAGACCTGCACTTCCGCGATCTTCGGGTGCGTGTAGAGGAATTCCTCGATTTCCCGCGGATAGATGTTCTCGCCGCCGCGGATGATCATGTCCTTGATGCGGCCGGTAATGCGCACGTAGCCGTCTTCGTTCATCGTGCCGAGATCGCCGGAGTGAAGCCAGCCGTTCACGATGGTCTCGGCAGTCTGCTCGGGGTCGCCCCAGTATCCTTTCATCACCGAATAGCCGCGGGTGCAGATTTCGCCCTGTTCACCGATCGGCACGACCCGGTCCTGTGCATCGACGATCTTGATTTCGACATACCGTATCGGCCGACCGACGGTCTGCGTGCGATTCTCGAGCGAGTCTTCAGGCAGCGTCATGTGGTTGATCGGGCTGACCTCGGTCTGGCCGTAGCCGATCAGGACGTTTTCCATGTGAAGGTCGTCGATGATCTGCTGCATCAGCTTCTCGGGGCAGGGTGCGCCCGCGATGATGCCGGTCCGGAGACTCGACAGGTCGAAGGTCGAAAACTCCGGATGGTCGAGCTCGGTGACGAACATCGTCGGCACGCCATGCAAGGCCGTGCACTTCTCGGCCTGGACGGCCTGCAGCGTCGTCAGCGGGTCAAAGACCGGGTTCGGAAAGACCATGGTTGCGCCGTGCGTAACGGCGGCCAGGACGCCGAGAACCATGCCGAAGCAGTGATAGAGCGGCACCGGAATACACAGTTTGTCGTCGGGCGTCAGCGCCATGCCCTTGCCGGCCTCGTAACCGTTGTTGAGGATGTTGCAATGCGTCAGTGTGGCGCCCTTCGGGTTGCCGGTCGTACCGCTCGTGAACTGGATGTTGATGGCGTCGTCGGGCAACAGAACACTCCGCAGCTCGGCGAGACGCGCGTACTCATCCTTGCCGCCGAGGTTGCAGACGTCCTCGAAATTGAACATCCCCGGAGAACGATCTTCGCCCATGCGAATCACGGTCGTCAGGTGTGGCAGTTTTCCCGCTCGCAAGTAGCCCGGTTCGCAGGTGGCGAGTTCGGGTGCGAGCGCGTTGAGCATGTTCAGGTACTCGCTGCTCTTGAACTTCTCCGCCGCGATGATGGCTTTGCACTCGACCTTGTTCAGGACGAACTCGAGTTCGAACAGCCGATAGGCGGGATTGACGTTGACGAGGATTGCGCCGATCTTCGCGGTCGCAAACTGTGTCACGACCCACTCGTAGCTGTTGGGGCCCCAGACGCCGACGCGGTCTCCGGGCTCGATGCCGAGGGCAATCAGGCCGGCGGCCAGTCGATCGACTTCCCGTTGAAGCTTCTTGAAAGTCCAGCGGATGTCCTGGTGACGAACGACGAGTGCGACGTTCTCGGGGTGTTGATCGACGACACGGTCGAAGCAGGTGCCAATGGTTTCGTAGAGTAACTGACCCGCACCTTCCCCTACCATGTAACTTCGGGTTAGCTTGGTCATGCCGCAATTGTCTCTCTAATGCTCCGGCGGCGCGATGTGGGTTACCCCAATTGACCCCGTATTTGCCGCAGCGGATAGTACGTACCATGAACGAAATAGCGCGATTGATCATCCACTCGTCGCTCGGGGCCGAGCTCTCTGACGAGGAAGTGTCGACGCTGGGCACCCTCATGAGCGAACGTGAGCTCGCCGACGGCGATTTCCTGTTCGAGGAAGGCACGAGTGAGGATTCACTGCACGTCGTGCTGATGGGCAAACTCGAAGTCGTGAAGCGTACCGCCGGAGATGATTTCGCGAGCCTCGCGGTGTTGCGTGACGGCGAGCTGGCCGGCGAGCTGAGCTTCATCGACGGGGCACTGCACACGGTCAGCCTGCGAGCCCTGTGCGAGACGCACGTGCTGAGCCTGTCCCGCGAGGCGTTCGAGGGCATCATCGAGAGCAATCCGCGCCTGGTCTACAAGGTCATGCGTGCGGTTGCGCGGTCGGCGCATCGTATCGTGCATCGCATGAATACCGAGTTCGTCGAGCTGTCCAACTACATTTTCAAACAGCACGGGCGCTATTGACGCTCCATGGAAACAGCCGACGAAAAGGGCGCCTCGCGGCGCCCTTTTTCTTCCCGCCCCTGTCTGTCAGGCTCGCCCGGCCGCCTCCTTGAGCTGTTTGAGCTCGTTCGGCGGCACTTCGGCATAGTGACTGAAGTCCATCGTGAAATTGCCGTCACCGCCCGTCAGCGATTTCAGCCGCGAGTGATAACCCTGCAATTCCTGCAACGGTACCTGGCCGGACACCACCGCACGACTATCGGGCAGGGCATCGGTGCCGGTGATCATGCCGCGCATGCCGGACAGGTCACCGGTCACGCCGCCTACGGCATCGGTCGGTATCGTGAACTCCGCGTTGACGATCGGCTCCATCACGATCGGACGGGCGTTGGCGACGGCCTCGAGGAAGGCTTTCTTGCCCGCCTGAATGAACGCGATTTCCTTCGAGTCGACGTTATGGTGCTTGCCGTCATAGACAACGGCCCGAATGTCCTGCATCGGGTAGCCGTTGACGGCACCTTCGGCCATCGCCTGTTTCACGCCGTTTTCAACCGCCGGGATGAACTGGCTCGGGATAGCGCCACCGACGACTTCGCTGGCGAACTCGAATCCGCTACCTTGCGGCAACGGTTCGATACGCAGGTAAACCTCGCCGAACTGGCCGGCGCCGCCGGTCTGTTTCTTGTGACGATGGTGACCTTCGGCTTTTGCCGTGATCGTCTCGCGGTATGCGATTGACGGCAGCTGCGTGATGACCTCGATGTCGTGACGGTCCTTGATCTGCTGCAGGATCGTTGCAAGATGCAGCTCGCCAAGACCACGCAACACGACTTCGTTGAGCGACACGATGTGCTCTACGTCGATCGACGGATCCTCTGCTTCAGCGACATGCAACGCATCGGAGACCTTTTGCGCTTCCTTGTCTTCCTTCGGACGGATCGCAAGCCCGAACATCGGTCGCGGCAACTCGATCGGCTTCAGGTGGAAATGGTCCTCGTCGTGCGAGTCGTGCAGCACAGCGTCGTAGTGCGCTTCGTCGACGCGCGGTACGGCGCAAATGTCGCCGGGGACCGCGTGTTCGATTTTGCCGTGTTTCTCGCCGTTTACCTTGAGCAGCTGGGTCGCCTTGAACGGTTTACGCGCGTCGCCGACGAACAACTGGTTGCCGGCATCGATGGAGCCCTGGTGGATGCGAAACAAGGCGAGCCGGCCCTTGAACGGATCGACGTTGACCATGAACACGTGTGCCACGGCATGGGCGTCCGGATCCGGCGTGACCGATACTTCCTCGGCGCCCGGGCCTTCGCCCTTCAGGAATATCGGCGGGTTGGCTTCCGTCGGATTCGGCATCAGGCGCTCGAGGATCTGCAATAGCTGGCGGATACCCGCGCCGGTCTCGGCAGAGACGAAACAGACGGGCACGAGATGCTCTTCGCGCAGCGCCTTTTCGAACGGGTCGTGCAGCTGCTCGGGCTCGAGCTCCTGGCCCTGCTCGAGATACAGCTCCATGAGCTCTTCGTCGACCTCGACCACCTGGTCGACGATCTGGACGTGCGCTTCCTTGACCGAGCTGAACGCCGTTTCGTCGCCTTCCAGCTGGAAGAAGCAGTCGACGACCTTGGTGCCGTCCGCCGAGGGCAGGTTCATCGGCAGGCATTCGGGGCCGAAGGCTTCCTGGATGTCGTTGAACACCCTTTCGAGGTCGACGTCCTCCGCGTCGATCTTGTTGACGATGATCATGCGGCTCATGCGCTGGTCGTGTGCGGCGTCCATCATGCGGCGGGCCATCATCTCGACGCCTTCCGCCGCGTTGATGACGATTGCCGCCGTTTCGGCCGCCGGCATGACCGACAACGCGCGGCCGAAGAAGTCGCGATATCCCGGCGTATCGATTAGGTTGACGTGGATACCCTCGTGATCGAGGTGACAGACTGAGTTGTACTGGGAATGGCCGACTTCCTTTTCTCGCGCGGTGAAGTCCGAAACCGTCGTGCCTTTTTCGATCGAGCCTTTCGCGGAAATCTTCCCGCCGGCCTGGAGTAACGCCTCGGTCAGCAGGGTCTTTCCCGCATGGCTCGGTCCCACAAGGCAGACGTTGCGGATGTCGGCAGTAGAATAGGGCATGAGTCGGTCCTCTCAGTCTTGTTGTGCGGCAAGCTTAGCGCGCTGGATTGTGGGCGGATATTTCGGTTTATCACCGGATTGCTACTGCCGCGGGGCCTGCCGGCCCGCCGGCGCCAACCGGTGCCGTGTACGCGCTAGAGCGTTGCCTTTTTTTGATCTCGCCACCTTTCATTATAAGCACGAGATCGTTGTCCGGGTCGGCCAATACCGAGAAATCGTCGAGCACCTCGGGATGAAGTCGGTCGAGACGCCTGTCGTTATGTCATAATCGCAGACGCATGAAAGGCGATACCCGCAATCGCATCCTGGTCGCGAGTCTGCTGCTGTTCAATGAACACGGTGAGCCCGGCACGCCGACGAACTCGATCGCCGACGAAGTCGACATCAGCCCGGGCAACCTGCATTACCACTTTCCCCGCAAGGAACTGATCGTTGCCGCGCTGCTCGATGAGTTCCAGGCCGATGCGGGACGCGTGCTGGCACCGCCCGATGCGACGATCTCGATCGACGATTTCTGGGTGTTCCTGCACGACCTGCTGGAACTCGCGGCAGCTTATCGCTTCCTGTTTCGGGATCTCGAGGCATTGACCGCGGGTTACCCGCGGGCCGCTCGCGTTCTCGGACAGTTCGCCAGGACGCTGGCGCGCCTGTTCGAGATCTACCTGAGGTTCCTGACCGATGCGGGCTGGTTCAGCATCGGTGACAGTGACGCGCCCGTCGTTGCGCGCAACCTGGCCGTCATCGCGCTGTTTTCCGAGCGTTTCGACCGGTTGTCGGGCGTTTCGGCCACGGCGGACGACAATGCACTGCGCATTGCCGGGTCGATTCTCAACGTGCTCAAGCCGTTTTCGGCGTCAGATACCGGCCGCTATGTCGGTGACCTGGCGGCTCACTACGACAAGTAGATACGAGAAGGCGGCATAAGGCCGTCCATGGCAACGCCGCTCTCGCACATCCCTGTGCTCCGCGGCATAAGGCCGTCCATGGCCAAAAAAGCGGGGCCGCGAACGGCCCCGCAAGCACAGAAGCTGCTGTCAGGGGGGGTTGATCAGGCAGCTTTCTTGAAGGTCTCGCGCACGCGGTCGCGTGCATCGTCGACGCGCTTCTCGACATCCTTGCGGAAGTCTTCAACACGGTCTTCCCACTTGTCGAAAACTTTCTCGCCGTCTTTGGCGTATTTGTCGAATTTCTTGTCGAACTCGTTGTAACGCTTGTCGAACTCTTTCTGCACGAGCGCGAATACGCCGATGCTTGCCATGAAGGTCTTGTTGGCGAACTTGAAGGGTACGGCTATACGGCTGTCCTCGAACTGCTCGAATAAGGTCCTCTTCGGGGCAGGTTTCTTCACAGCTTTCCTGGCCGGTGCTGTCTTCGCGGTCGCTTTCTTGGCTGCAGGTTTCCTGGTTGCTGCTTTCTTGACCGTAACCTTCGTCTCTTCAACCTTCTTGACTACCGTCTTGGGGGTTTCAACTTTGTCGATCATCGCTATGTCCTATTTGCTGGTCTTCTTTGAGGTCTTGGCGGCCTTTTTGCGGGCGGCCGGTTTCCTGGCGGCCTTTTTGCGGGCGGCCGGTTTTTT
>JANQGP010000094.1 GCA_028277265.1 Woeseiaceae bacterium
CACAACGACAGGATCGCCATGAATCGCATGACGTCGGTTTGCAAGTCAGCCGCGCCGCCAACGTCCGTGTCGGCAGCGCGGTTGAGGGGATAGGCGAGCGGCGAGCGGCTCATGCCGCATCTCCGCTCAGGTGTTCCTCGATTCGCTTGAGGCTCGCGCGCATTTCCGACGTGTCGGCCCGGGCGGCCTTGTCGTATTCGTGCTGCAATCGCGAACCGAGCGTAATCGTCTTGTAGACGCGCATCAGGTAGCCGCCGATGCCGCCGAAGATCGTCGTCGACAGGGCAAGCAGGATCCCGCCGTCGATCATCCGCTCCAGCATCGCGAAAGCACCCTGAGCCATCGCGGCATCGCGATCGCCAAGCGCGAAGATCAGCGCGCTGCGCATACCGATCGCCGTCCAGATGACACCGGTTCCAAAGAAGAGCGTCGTCCAGATATCGGTCAGATGGTCGAGCTGCAGGATGTGGTTGATCGGTTTCGATCGCTCGAGCGCGCTGCGGAGTCGTCCGAGCGTCACGAAGTACGCGAGCAGCAGCGTCGCGAAGACCGGAATCGAGAGGCCGAGATTGGTGTATGCCCAGTGCAGCCAGTCGCCCGGGCTGCTCACGACCGTGTCGTCGAAGCGAACGAACCCGAGACGGCTCAGGACGTAGAGGCCGGCGGCGCCGCCGACGAGCGTGCCGAGCCCACCGGCGGCCACACCTTTGATGAAGACCAATGTGCGGTTCATGGTCTCGCAGATCGTCTAGCGCCCGGCGGCGCAGGCCGAGCAGGTCGCTTCCAGCACGAGCTCGACTTCCTGGAACAGCCGGTCCGCGCGGTAATAGCCGTCGTTGTCCAGGCTGACCTTGAGGAGACCGCGTTCCTTGTCGGAGAGTTCGCGCTCCATGTTGAACAGCACTTTCTGTTTGTTCGGGCAGGTGTGCGAGCAGTTGTTGTAATCGCCCTTCATCGACATGAATTTCACGTTGAAGTAGCGGTTGTAATAGTCCTGTGCCTGCCGATTGCTGAGCAGGCCCTTGTCGCTCGCCCACACGAGGAACTCGCTGAAGGCTCGTTTGTTCTCGGGTTTCGGATCGCCCTCGGCGATCGTCAGCAGGTCATCGTAGTAGCGATCGAAGTGCGCGTGGCAACCGTTCATCAGCGACGTTTGCGTCGTGTCGATCGCCTGTGCCAGGTTCTTTGACTGTGGGCCGACACAGGACGGGGCGTTTGATGCGCAGGATGCGAGGAACAGGGCGGCGACGGGAATCAGGTATCGGATGGGCATGATCAACTCCGTTACTGTTCGAGCGGGCTGCGGTACGCCTGCTCAACCGAGGCGGGTGGGGGACCGGCGACGAGCGCGGTGCTTTCCGCGTCACCGAAGAGGATGCTCTTTACGCCTCCGACGACTTCGATCATCTCTGGCGTGATGATGCCGAAGGACTGGTTGAGCTGTTCCATGAGCGTCGCGCGTGCTATTTCCTGGCGCGTCCGCTGGATCAGCAGGCTGGTCTCCTCCATGTCGAGGTAGATGTCCGACGCCAGCACCGCAAGCGACTGGTCGCCTTTGGCGCCGGACGTAGCGACCAGCTGATAATACTGTTTGAAGCGCTCGGACAAACGCATGCCCGAGCGGCCGCGCAATGTCGGCGACGCCCGGGTGGCTGCCGCGTCGGCCTTGCCGCCGACCAGTGTTTCCTGGAGTGTCCAGGGCGTCATCTTGCGGCCGAGCTCGCTGCGCAGGCCTTTCTCGAGACTCAGGCGCGTATTGTTGACCGTGTGTTCCATGTCGGGCAGCCGCTCTTCCATGATCGTGAGCATTTCGAGATACGTCGCGCCGATCTGGCGGGCGAGGCGCTGGCACCCGGAATCGTTCTCTGCACCGTCACATTTGCTTTCCTGGTAGAGCACCTGCTGCTGATCGAGTCGGCCGATGACCTCCTGCAGACCGGTTTCCATGTCGCGTGCGACATTGCCGGTTTGCCTGAGGTCCTCGACGACCGTCGTCGGGAAAAGCTTGATCGTGGGCGTGTTGGCATCGGCATCGGGCACCAGGGCGGCGGCAAAGCCGAGCAGCAGCAACGTGACGAAAGCGCGGTAGAGCCGGCGCGTTGCGACGCGCGTCGATGCCGCGGTCGGCGAGTGTCGGTAGGCGTTTCTCATGACGCGTTCCTCGCGATGGGTGTCGGCTACACGCTACGCAACGGTCAATGAACGCAAACTGAACGCCGTTTTCCGACAATCCGTATTACTGCCTATTGCGGTTAGTAATGCGAATCATTATCATTTGGGTCCTGTTCGGAAGAGCGCCTGAATTTCCAGAGTAATTAGGGACTTATGTCAATCAACGGCAACACGCTCGCCTCATTGAAAAAGGGCGAGAAAGGCGTAATCCAGGCGATCGATGCCTCCGACCCGCAGGTGCAGCGCCTCATGGTCCTCGGCCTCGTCGAAGGGGCGGTGGTCGAGCATTCGAGTTCCGCGATCGGCGGGGACCCCATGGAGTTTCGCCTGTTCGGCTGCGGTATTTCCCTTCGGCAAGAGCATGCCCGGTACTTCCAGGTAGCTCCCCTGGCGGCCGGTGGCTGAACGATCCGAAATACGAGTAAGCCCTGACCAGATAACTGTAGCCAAACGCGTCGAGGCGAGCGTTGCGGTTGTCGGAACGCCCAACTGTGGCAAGAGCACGCTGTTCAACCGGCTGACGGGACTCAAGCAGCGCATCGGCAACTACCCTGGCGTCACGGTTGAACGCCATGTCGGCTATTTCCGGACGGAGGATTCGACGACGGAGCTCGTCGACCTGCCCGGCACGCATTCGCTGAGCGCCCACTCGCTCGAGGAACAGATCGCCGTCGACGTCATTTTCGGCCGCATGGACGGAACGCGACCGCCTGACGGCATTCTCGCCGTACTCGATGCAACCAACCTCTACCAGGGATTGTTCTTCGTACAACAACTGACCGAGCTCGAATTGCCGACCGTCGTCGCACTGACGATGACGGATGCGGCCGAGAAAGCCGGCATCGAGATCGACACGGCAGAACTGAGCGCGTTGCTCGGCGTTCCGGTCTACCCGGTCGTCGCGACCACGGGCCAGGGGCTGGACAAGTTGCGGCGCGTCATTGCCGACATACGTGATGTCGAACCGCCGCGGCGTGTGCGCGTCTGGCCCGAGCTGGCCGAGGCCGCCAGCCAGCTCGCCGAAGGCGCGCAAGGGACGTTGCGTTTCGCGGAGCTCGAAAGACTGCTGATCGACGGGGAAACGGACGCCAATGTGCCTATCGTGGCGAAGTTGAGCGACGCTGCGCGGTCACGCCTGGAACCCCTGCGCGAATC
>JANQGP010000107.1 GCA_028277265.1 Woeseiaceae bacterium
CACCGCCGTCGACGGCACCAATATCGCTGATCGAGAGCGCGGATTCGGTGTCCGGGTCGGCCGTTACGCTGCCATTGACCGTGCCGTCTATGTGGCAGCCACCCTGGAAATGCAGGTCGCCATTGATCTTGCTATTGGGGCCGATCAACGTCTCGACGACCGTGTGCCTGCGTTGCTTTTTTCCGAACATCCGGTTCTCCAATTCAGGGCCTGGCGGCAATGCCCGCACGGGTATCGCCCTCGGGCCCTACCCCTGGCTCGTCACCCAGGCGAAACTCTCTTCTATGCTCGAAATCGAGCGGGTCCGGGAACGAACTTCAACGAGAATGCGTTCCGGGGTAAAGCCGTCGGGCAGGACGATCTGCCGGTCGAAATCCTGAAAATAGCGGAACGAGAACGGCCAGTCCCTGGTGGCGTCGGCCGGCAGAAGATCCGCCAGCGTGTAGCTCTTCGCTTTGCCGTCTTCGCTGCCCTCCACGGTCATCGCAACCGTGCCCGAGACCTTCCGGTCGTGCTTCATCGCCTGCACGAGCACCAGCCGCAGCTTGAACTCCCGCTCCTCGAGCCCGCGCGTCAGTTTGAAATCCTGCACCCGCAGCCCGGGCTTGCCATCGGCGGGCGATACGATGCCGCGATAGAATGCGATCGCATCCTGCTGCTCCTGGATCTTCTCCTGCAACTCCAGAAGACCGCCTTCGACCTCCTTGTAGGCCTCGCGATCGATTTCGCGATGCGTCTCGAGGATCGCCACTTCCTGCTCGAGCTCGGTGATGCGTTCATTCAGGGTATCGATGTGCCCTTCGAGGGCCGCCTTCTCGCCGGCGGCATCGACGATATCGTATCCGGCGCTGATGCGGCCGTACTCGAAGACGAGGTAACCCGCGATTACGGCGATCGCCACGAGCAGGCCGCGCGCCAGCCAGGTGCGCCCCGTTCCGTGGGTTTGCAAGTGAGATCGTCGTGTCACGTGGTTCTCGCTCGGCGAAAGGACATTATGTTACGCGCAGCGGCGGGGAGACAGAAGTGCGCCAGGTCACGATTTTCGACCCCCGGCAGTCTCTTTTTCGGCCCGCCGGATGTCCTTGTCGAATACCGCGTGCCAGCGCCTCGGCCACCAGTTTGGCCGCCTCGGCAGGCCGTCCGGGTGCACGAGCGGCCCGAGTTCGTACAGTGCGCGGGCATAGACACGGCGCTTGAAATAGATCACTTCGTTGACGGGACGCCAGAACGGCACCCAGCGAACGCGATCGAATTCGGGCTTCTCGGCGCGGTCGAATCGTACGCGGTCCTCGCCGCCGACGAGCCTCAGGATAAACCAGCGCTGCTTCTGACCGATGCACAGCGGCTTGCTGTGCTTGCGAACGAAACGATCGGGGAGGCGGTAGCGCAACCAGTCGCGTGTGACGCCGAGTAGCTCGACATCGTACGGTTCGAGCCCGACCTCTTCGTGCAGCTCGCGATACATCGCTTCCTCGGGCGCTTCTCCTTCGTACATGCCGCCTTGCGGAAACTGCCAGCCTTTTGCACCCACGCGCCCGCCCAGCAACAGCTTGTTATCGGCGTTCGCGAGGATGATGCCGACGTTGGCGCGAAAGCCCTCGGCGTCTATCCAATCGTTGCTCATAGCAACCGTACTAAAACTCTGACTGCCGATTACTTTACACTATCCGTCGCCGCTCGCCCCGGGAGATTGTCCTTGAACGCAGGCCGCAACAGTGCCCTGTTCTTCGCCTTGCTATTGATCGTCCTTGCCGCGTTCCTCTTTGCCATCAGCGTTGGTAGTGCGGACATCGGCTTCGGCGACGCGTTGCGAGCATTGGGTGGCACGGCCCCGGAAAGCATAAAGGGCCTCGTCAACGAGTTGCGCCTGCCGCGTGCGCTGACGGCGTTTGCGGTTGGCGGCCTGCTCGCGATAGCGGGCGTGCTGATGCAGGTATTGCTGCGCAATCCGCTGGCCGAGCCTTATATTCTCGGCACGTCGGGCGGTGCCGCAGTCGCCGCGCTTGCCGCCATCTCGCTCGGCGCGGGCGCACTCGTCGTCGATGTTGCAGCATTCGGTGGTGCGCTTGCCGCGACCTTGCTCGTGTTTGCAATCGCCCAGGGCACCGGCAGCTGGACTCCGACGAGGCTGCTGTTGACCGGGGTGGTGCTGGCCGCGGGTTTCGGCGCGGCAACCACGTTGCTGCTCGCCATGTCACCAGACAAGAACCTGCGCGGCATGCTGTTCTGGCTGATGGGCGACCTGAGTTTTGCCCTCGACCCCGAACGTTGCCTGTTGCTCCTCGGCATCCTGGTCATCGCGGGCACGCTGGTCGCCCGGCACCTCAATGTGCTCGCCCGCGGGGAACTCCAGGCGGCCATCGTAGGCTTGCCGGTCCGCGGATTTCGTTACCTGGTTTTCGCGGCCGCCTCGGCAGCGACCGCGCTGTCGGTCACGACGGTTGGCGTCATCGGTTTCATCGGCCTCGTCGTACCGCACCTCGTGCGCCTCGTCATCGGCAGCGATCACCGCATCGTATTGCCGGCGTCGGCGCTGGCGGGCGGCGCGCTGCTCGTCGTCGCCGACACGTTGTCGAGAACGGTCATGGCACCGCGACAACTGCCGGTTGGCGCGCTGACCGCGGCAATCGGCGTGCCGCTGTTCCTGATCCTGATGAGCCGGATCCGCGCCGAGCGTTACCGGTAGCCGGCGCGCTCGGCCAGCAGTCGCGCATCCTCATCCAGCCAGCCGATCCGCCCGACGCTCTTGCCATCGTCATCGGCAATCTCGAGCGGTATGTTGACGATGATCCAGTCCACGAGCGCCTGAGCGGCATCCGGATTCTGTGCGTGCCGGGCCACGCCGATGCCGCGTACGTTGTAGTACGTCGGGGATGGCTCCGCAATCCGGACGCCTGGCGCCTCGATATCGCTGGAGAACACACCGTAGCCGCAGGTCCCGTCGCCCAGCGCCGCGACGAGTTCCGCGTCGGTCGCAAACGGCGGCAGTTTCTGGTTGCGCACCCAGGCGCGTACGATGCGCTCCGCGCGCCTGACCCCGTTCTCCTCGATCAGCCGGGCGATAACGGCACGGTTGAGCGGCAGCCTCGACGATGACAGGCAGACCTCGCCGCCGATATCGGGTCTCGCGAGCCCCGTGTAGGTGGTGATCCGGGTTTCCATTCGCTCGGCCGTACCGATCACGGCCCGATAGGCCTCGAAGGCAACCCAGAGGTCATCGGCATCCTTCCCCCCGGCCGGCACGCCGCCCAGGGCCGGCGACCGGATGGGGCGCAATGCTCCCTCGTCGGCGGCACGCCAGATATCGGCGACGTTCGACGTGAGCAGGACATCGGCCTTCGGCGAGCCGCGATCCGCGATGACGTCATCGGTCAGCATTGTGCTGTCGCCGTGCACGAACTGGACCGGCGTACCGGTTGCATCCGTGAAAGCGGCCAGCCGCTCCGCGATGCCCGCGGACTCGTCGCCGAACGCGTAGACCACGACGGGGGGCAATGCGACGTCGTCTGGTCCCTTTTCACAGCCGAGCAACCCGACCGTGAGTACCAGCAGGAGAGAACCTCTCACGCGGCCTCCACGACGACGCGATCGCGGCCTGCCGACTTCGCCTCGTAAAGGGCAACGTCGGCACGCGCAATCAGCGAGTCGCCCAGTGTCTTCAGATCGTCGTCGTCCGGTGATGGTTTGACTTCGGCGATACCGATCGAGATTGTGACCTCGACCGTTTCGTCGTGCGGGATATCGACCGGGGACGCGGACACCGCATTGCGAATTCGCTCTGCCAGCAACGAAGCCGATCTCGAGTCCGTGTCGGGCAACAGCACGATGAACTCTTCGCCGCCGTAGCGGGCGGCCACGTCACTCGCCCGCACCTGGGATTCGATACGCTGCGCCAGCTCGCGCAACACGGCATCGCCGGCGGCATGCCCCCACGTGTCGTTGACCCGTTTGAAGTGATCGATGTCGAGCATCAGGCACACGAGTCGCGAGCCGTCGCGCCTGGCCCTCGCGAGCTCCTCGATCAGGCGCACGCCCAGATAACGACGATTGTTCCAGCCGGTCAGCACGTCGGTGAAGCCGCTGCGCAACAGTCGGGCACGGTTCACCGTGTTCTCGACGCAAAAGGACGCGATGACGCCGAGATGTGCGAGAAAATCATGGGCATGGTCACGCGTAAAGCGCATCGCATCGGCACTGCAGAGATTGATGCTGCCGAACAGTTTGCCGCGGTGCGTCAACGGAATCATCGCGATGCTCCGAACGTCTTTCGCGTTCGGGCAAATGAGCTGGTGGTCGCACGCGGCGAAGGCACCGAGCCAGGGTTGCTGCAACGCGATGTATTGCGGCGCCATGCCCGAGATCGACTCGACGATGACGAGATCCTCGAAGTCCTCGGCCGGGGTACCGTTGGCCAGCAGCAAGTGGCGGATATCGTGGTCAGGATCGCAGATGACGACACTGACGTAGTCGACACCGTAACTCACGCGCAGACCGTCGATCAGGGCGACGAACAACGCGTCGATGGTTTCAGCCTGAAGGAGACGCACCTCTCGGGCTTGCGAGCGGCGCATCTTGTCGTCGTTGCGCGCGCCCTCGGCGGTCAGCTCGTCAAGGCGGCGCTCTGCCGAGGCGAGTCGTGCCTCGAGTTCTTCCCTGGACGCCATTGTCAGCTCCTCATTGCGAGATAATCACGTCCTTTATCCATGAGGGCGACGAACCCCTGCTCGTCGCCGTTGGCGACGGTCTCGCGAATACGGCGGGCCGCCTCGCACAAGGCGTCGAGCGGGCCCAGCCCGAACTTGTTGAGATTTTGAATCTCGAAGTACAGATGAGGATTATCCTGCGCAACGGCCTCGGAAACCAGTAGCTGCGAATCGAAAGTGGTCGACGACATCCTGGCCAGTTTGGGCGCAGCCTCACCGCTCTCCGCGAGCGCCGTGAAGAACGCAATGTTGAGCGCGTGTGACAGGCCGAGAACGTACGCGATCAGGCGGTCGTGATCATCGAGCCCCATGTCGAGCTGCTCCACCATCGTCGGCGCGAACAGCTCCTTGGCGTCGGCCGTCGCCTGACCGTCGCCGACGTCACAGAAGATCAGGTGTCGACCTGACAACAGGCGCGTGTCGGGCCCGAACATGGGGTGTAGCGATGTCACGCGGCAACCCGCGTCGCGCAGTTCCTGCAGACCGTCGACCAGCGGCGACTTCAGGGAGCCGATATCGAAGATCAGGCCCTCGGGTTTCAGTACGGCGAGTTGCGCAAGGATACGGCCCGACACGGCCAGCGGGGCGGCGACGACGATCACGTCGTAGTCCACGCCGGCGTCGGTCCAGTTGCGGAACCGGTTCGGACCGTCCTCGACGCTGCGATCGGCCACGGTCGTGGCAAAGCCCTGCGATACGAAGAAATCGACGAACCAGCGACCCATCTTGCCGGCGCCGCCGATCACGAGCGCCCGGCGGCCGTCACCCCTGCCTTCGGCAACCACGCGATCGCGTTCCTGGCTCTCGAGCGAGGTACGGATCAGGAGTCGCAGTACGCCCTCGACGAGATCCGGATCGACGCCCATGTCCAGGGCCTGGGTCCGCCCCATGTCCAGGACGTCTTTCTCGCGGGCGTAGTCGCGGGTGCCGGTACCGGTCGAGCGTTTGATCCTTCCGATCTCGCCGACGATCTTCTGGCGTTGTGCGATCAGCTCGACGAGTTGCCGGTCGACCGCGGACAGATTGTTGCGTAGCGCTTCGAGGCTCATGCCTGATCTTTTACAGGAGTCACGCACGCAAAAAAAGCCGGCCCGAGAGAAACCGGGCCGGCCTGTTGCCGTCGGGCGCTACCGGCCGTGACGATGGCGATGGCGACGATCCCTGCGGTCATCGTCATCGAAGCGGCGATCGTGGTGCCGGTAGCGATAGCTGAAATAGTCGTTCCAGTAGTGATGGCTGCGATAGTAGTTGCGGCCCCAGCGACGTTCCCACTTGTAGATATGGAACAGCTCGTTCCAGGTCAGCCACTTGTTGCGCTTCAGCGGCGTGTGGCGATACCAGTGCCGGAAGCCGTGCTTGCGCTTCAGCCAGCGCGGCATGTGCTTGACGCGGCGCACCTCCACGCGATCGTGAGGATGATAGTACGCCGGCGGGTCGTACCTGTAGCGTACCTCCTTGTGCGCCGCGGCCTCGGGCGAGTGCATCAGCAGGAAGCTGCCGGCCAGCGTTGCTGCAATCATAACCTTGTTCATCTGATCCTCCGTCTCGTCCCAGTGCAGCATCAGAGTAGACGTAGCGAGATGAATGCGGCGTGAATATAAGCCGCTGTTTTAATTGGTTTTATGAACGCAACATGAACGCCTCGGGCATGCTCCTCGCCCTGATTCGCTAATCGTGAGAACATGCCCAACCAGACAACAAGAACCACGACGAGGGGCCCCTTGGGATGAAGACACGTGCTGCCGTCGCCTGGGAAGCAGGCAAACCGCTGGAAATCGAAACGCTCGAACTCGAAGGCCCGAAGGCTGGCGAGGTGCTGCTGCGCAACGTCGCGACGGGTGTCTGCCATACCGACGCGTTCACGCTTTCCGGCGAGGATCCGGAAGGCATCTTCCCGTCGGTGCTCGGGCACGAGGGCGGTGCGATTGTCGAGGACGTCGGCGAGGGCGTAACGTCCGTGGCCGTCGGCGATCACGTGATACCGCTCTACACGCCCGAGTGTGGCGAATGCAGTTTCTGCACGTCCGGCAAGACCAATCTGTGCCAGGCGATCCGCGCCACCCAGGGCCAGGGCCTGATGCCCGACGGCACCTCGCGATTCTCGCTGAACGGCAATACGGTGTATCACTACATGGGCACGTCCACGTTCAGCGAGTACACGGTGCTGCCGGAAATCGCCGTCGCCAAAGTCCGCAAGGAGGCGCCGCTCGAGAAGGTCTGCCTGCTCGGCTGCGGCATCACGACCGGAATCGGCGCCGTGCTCAACACCGCAAAGGTCGAGCCCGGTGCATCCGTCGCCGTGTTCGGGCTCGGGGGCGTCGGCCTGAGCGCAATCCAGGGAGCCGTCATGGCGAAAGCCGGGCGCATCGTCGCCATCGATATCAACGAGGAGAAATTCGATCTGGCGAAACAGCTCGGCGCGACCGATACCGTGAACCCGAAAGACCATGATGCGCCCGTCCAGGACGTGATCGTCGAGCTGACCGGCGGCGGCGTCGACTATTCCTTCGAGTGCGTCGGGAACGTCGAGCTGATGCGCTCGGCCCTCGAGTGCTGCCACAAGGGCTGGGGCGAGTCGGTCATCGTCGGCGTCGCGGGCGCCGGCCAGGAAATCGCAACACGTCCGTTCCAGCTCGTTACGGGACGGGTCTGGCGCGGCACGGCGTTCGGTGGCTGCAAGGGTCGTTCGCAACTGCCCGGAATGGTCGACCAGTATATGGATGGCGAAATCAGGATCGACGAGTTCATCACCTATAAGATGCCGCTCGAGGACATCAACACGGCATTCGATCTCATGCACGAGGGCAAGAGCATTCGCTCAGTGATTCACTATTAGCAGCCTGCCAGTGTCCCGAGTCGCCGTCGCAACCACGTCGCAGCTTGCGGCTGATGCGGCCCGCGAAGTCGCTGAGGTCGGCGGGAACGCCGTCGACTGCGCGCTGGCCGCCGCCCTGCTGACCATCAATACCGAACCCGGCGTGTGTGCGTTGGGGGGCAGTGCGTTCATCACGATCTGGCGGGACGGCGATGACCCGGTCACGATCGACGGCAACGTCGCGGTACCGGGCAAGGGCCTCGCCGACGACGAGCGCGGGCTCGGTACCGTCGAAGTCACGATGAATTACGGCGGCGGCATCACGACGCTCGTCGGGCCGGGTTCCGTGGCAGTCCCGGGCACGCTTGCCGCTATCGAAAAAGCCTGGAATCACTATGGGAAAGCCTCCTGGCGAGACATCTTCGCGCCAACCATTCGCGCCTGCCGCGACGGCTTCCCTTTGTCGGCAGCCTGTCGGTATTACCTCGGCTACTCGGGCAAGCTCGTATTCGATCGCAGCAAGGACGGCTACAACGCACTCCATCACGCTGACGGCACACTGCTTGACAGCGGCGACACGGTGCACATCCCGCATCTCGCCGACACGCTCACGGCCATTGCGGACGAAGGCGCGCACGTCTTCTACGAGGGCGAAATCGCCCATGTCATCGCCGATCATTGCCGCGGTGGCCAGGGGGCGCTGACGCGCAGAGACCTGAGCAGTTATCGCGCGATCGAACGAAGACCTCTACTGACCGGGGTCGGCGGCTGGCAGCTTGCGACGAACCCACCTCCTGCCGTCGGCGGCGCGGTGCTCTCGGCCATGCTGCTCGCCTGCGCCGATCTCGACATCGAGCGGTGGGACAGCAAGGCACTTGCGCGACTGATTGCCGCACAACGTGCCTGCCTCGACTACCGGCAAAAGCACCTGGATCTCGCGGACGATGTCGGTGCGGCCGCGAACACACTGATCGAAGCGGCGCGCGGCGGACGTTTGCTTTCCCGCTGGACCTCGGCGTCCACGGTGCACACGTCGGTCGTCGACGATGCGGGCAATGGCTGCGCGGTTACGGCCTCCTCGGGCTACGGTTCCGGCGAAATGCCGCCGGGCACCGGCCTGTGGCTCAACAACTGCCTTGGCGAGATCGAGTTGAATCGGCGCGGCCTCGATGCCGGGCCGCCCGGCGTGCGGCTGCCATCGAACATGGCGCCGAGCGTTGCGAGGCGTGACGGGGCGGTGCTCGCGGTCGGCTCGCCCGGCGCGGACCGGATCACCACGGCACTGCAGCAATTCCTGATCAACTACCTGCAGCTCGGTATGCCGCTGGCCGAGGCGATCGCGCACCCGCGCGTACACGTCGACACGAGTGGCGACGAGGTACTGCTCAAAGTAGAAGCAGGCCTCGACCTGCCGGAGGTGGACCTGCCGGTCACGGAGTTTCCCGAGCTCGTCATGTACTTCGGCGGCGTCGGCGCGGCCGTCTATGACAACGCAGCCGGTTTCGACGTCGGCGCCGACCCGCGGCGCGAAGGTGGGGTGTTCAGTCCCGACGCATGATGACACGCGCCGCCGCTTTCCTGTTTCTGCTCGCCAGCGCAGTCGTCGCGAACGACACGATTACGCGCGGCAACGACCTCGCTGTCGACGTGGCCAATGACGGCCGCCTGGTCATGGACCTTGGCGGCGATGCATGGCTGGTGCCGCTCGCGGGCGGCGAAGCTCTGCGGGTAGACGGGTCGCCCGGCGCCCTGACACGCCCGAGATGGTCACCCGACGCCGCGGCATTCGTGTACACGGCAACTGTCGACGACCAGCACGGAATCTGGATACACGATCGAATCTCGGGTACGTCGCAGCGCGTCAGTCGCGACGCTACACTCGACATTCACCCGGCGTGGCACCCTTCGGGAGAACGCCTCGTCTACGCATCGGACCGTCGCGGCTTGGGTTTCGATTTGTGGGAGGTAGACCTGCCGACCGGCCTGCACTGGCGACTGAGCAGCCGGCCGGGCGACGAGACCGGGCCGGCGTGGTCGGCGAACGGCAGGCATCTCGTCTACATCCATCGCGACGGCGACACGTGGTCACTCGTGCTGCGTCTGCACGGCAAACCCGAAGAGACTCTGGTCTCGGGACCCGAACGACTGGCCGGACCGTCGTGGCGCCCGGACGGCAGCCTCATCACTTTCTGGCGCGATACGCCAACCGGCGTTGCGCTCGACATGGTCATCCTTTCCGAGCCGCGGCTGGTGCGCCGCTACATGGACGGCGAAAACTATTCGGCGACGCCGGTGAGCTGGCTCGACAAGGACCGTATGTTCTATTCCGCGGACGGCTTGATCAGGCAACGCCTGTTCGATGCGTGGTCCTCGCGGACCGTGCCCTTCCGTGCAACCGTCGAAGCCCGACACGAAGCCGTCGTCGAGCGCGTTCGCCGCACCTTGCCGCATCTCGGGGAACCGCCCGGGACACTCGTCATCCACGCGCAGCGGATGTTCGACGGTATCGACGGCACCTGGCGCCGGGACCAGAGCATCGTCATCGAACGCGGCCGGATTACGGCGGTGACCGATCATCGCGATCACGGCGACGCCATCGTCATCGACATGGGCGATCTCGCCGTGATTCCAGGCCTCGTCGACGCGCAGACACGCCTGCCCGGCGACGTCGACGCCGGCGTCGGTCCGCTGATCCTGGCGACGGGCGTGACGACGATCGTGGCTGACAATGACCAGGCGGAACACCTGAATACGATCTGGTCGGGCAAGGACTTGCCCGGCCCGCGAGTCCTGGCCGCGGCCGACTGGACCGTCAACGCATTCTCCGGCCTGGCCGATAGCCAGACGCCCGGGGTCGACGTTCTGCTCGGCAGTCGCCAGGCCCGCCTTCTCGAAGTCTCCGGGCCGATCGCCCGCCGCTTCAGCGACCCGCCGTCCATCGACTCCGGCGTTACCGATATCGTGCTCGGCACCGCGCCAAACGGCCTGGCGCCGGGCCTCGGCGTTCACGCAGAACTGTATGCGCTCGAGGCTGCCGGACTGGAGCCGGAACAGGCGCTGCGGGCCGCGGGGGTGAACGCCGCGGCAGCGCTCGGCGTCGATCCGACGCTCGGCCGGATCGCGGCGGGTGCCGTCGCCGACCTCGTTTTTGTCGACGGGGATCCGCTCAGCGACCTCGCCGACGCGCTGAAGGTCGTCGCCGTCGTCCGCAATGGCCGCTTTTTCAGCGTTGCGGGCCTGGTTGAACGAAAGGAAACCGTCGAAACCGTCGAATAATTTGACAATTTTCCGGGAACTCCGCGCCGTGCCCCAACCGTCGCCGAAATGCGACATAATCCAGCCCGTGTCGCATCCACCATATATAGTGGTCCGTGCACACGCAATCCCTTTATTGCTGGAAATTCAGTCGGTTAGAGACAGCTCTTGCGAACACGGCTGATCAGTAAACGTCCGAAACCGTCGGGTTTTTTTACAGAATCCGGTCGGGGCGGTCGGGCGGAACACTTGAGCGTTCGCTAAATCGTTGAATTCTCGCCGGCCTCAAAGGGGTTGGCACAGGACTTGCTTTGAATACTCTGCCCAAGCGAAGTGTAGCTGCGCACGGGTTCGTACATCGGTCAGAACAGGATTTAGACGCCAGAAGAACAACAACAACAAAAACAAGAAGATCCAGATCCAGAACAATAAGAAACCATCTGTCACCGATTACCTGTTTCGCAGTTACCTCTTTTGAAAAAAAGAGAATCCAGCCCCGCCGCTAACGCCGCGGGGCTTTTTCTTTGGCTAGGGCCTGTTAACCCGACGGGAGTAAGCTCTGCTGAGCCCGGTTTGCCGTCCGGCAAGGCGGAAAGCGCGCCATGTAGTTACTCTACTTAAGCGATTGACAACGCCGCTGGGCGGCAAACCGGGCTCAGCCCTGCGGGTTGGGAACCAAAAAGCGCCACCCTGTGTTACTCGTCGTTCATTTGGAATCACCAAACTTCTCTCCTCGTGCCTTGCGTGGC
>JANQGP010000253.1 GCA_028277265.1 Woeseiaceae bacterium
CGCTTCAGGGACTCGATCGCATTCGCGTCGCCACCGATGAGGCCGAAGGCATTCGGTACGCCGGGCTTGGCGGCGAAGTCGACCATTTCGTTGTTCAGAACGAAACCGGCCCCGGGCACGGATATACGCGAGCCGAACGAGAAGTTCACCGTGTACGTGACGATCGCAACATTGTCCTCGTCATCGACGATCGAGTAGTGCGTCGTATCGATGCCCTCCGGTCGCGGCGGCACGCCGGCTGCGACGTCAACCGACTTTCTCGCTTTGTCCATCGGAATGCCGGCAGCGATTTCCTTTGCGTATTGTCGGCTGGTCAACCACTCGACCGGCACGTTGTAGAAGTCCGGATCGCCGATATGCCTGGAGCGGTCGGCGAACGCCGTGCGCAGCACTTCGGCAAGCAGGTGTACGGAATCGGCGCTTTCGCTGCCGAAACCGCCAACATCGAAATGCTCGAGGACGTTCAACGCCTGCACGATGTGGATACCGCCGGAACTCGGAGGCGGCATCGCCACGATGTCGTAACCGCGGTAGCTGCCGCGAACGACCTCACGCTCCGCGACTTCGTAGGCCGCGAGCGTCGCCTTGTCGATGATCCCGCCGCCACGCTCCATTTCGGCCACGATCAGGTCGGCGATCTCACCCCGGTAGAAAGCGTCGGCCCCCTGCTCCGCGATCAGCTGCAGCGTCTTCGCGAGATCGGCCTGCACGAGCGTTTCGCCGGCTTCATAAGGCGTACCGTCGGGCTTGTAGAAATAGCCGCAGGTTGCCTCGTTGCTGCAATACCGCTCCCGGTTGCGCAGCAGTATCTCGGCCATGTCGTAACTGACGGGAATACCGTCACGCGCCTGCCGGACGGCCGGCTCGAGCACCTGCGCCCAGGTCAGGCGGCCGTACTTGCGATGGGCATGCCAGAAACCGGCCACGGTTCCCGGAATACCCGGTGCGAGATGACTGAACCTGGCGCGCTCGGTGTCGACATCGCCGTTTTCGTCGAGGTACATGTCACGTGTCGCCCCGAGCGGCGCCATCTCGCGAAAGTCGATCGCGATGTCTTCGCCGGCGGCCGCATCATGAATCAGCATGAACCCGCCACCGCCGATGTTGCCCGCACGCGGCAAGGTCACGGCGAGCGAGAAACCGACGGCGACGGCCGCGTCGACGGCATTGCCGCCCTGCGCGAGGATCTCGGCGCCAACCTCCGACGACCAGCGGTTCTGCGCCGCAACCATGCCGTCGTCCGACGTCTCCGGGTGGATCAGGTCCTGGTAGCGATAGATCGGCTGCGTCGACTGCGCACCGGCGCACGCCGCCAGCAGCAACGCCAGCATCGCGCCCAGTGCGCGAACCATGCCCTGATTGCTACGGGAGGATCGCACGGAACAGGAAGAAGAACAGGATGGACAAAATTGCGCCCGCCGGAATCGTCACGAGCCACGAGGATACTATGCGGCCGACGATACGAAAGTCGATCGCGCCTATGCCGCCGCGCGCCAGTCCGACACCGAGGACCGCACCGACCAGCGTATGCGTCGTGGAGATAGGGATGCCCGTTCCCGACGCGATGACGATGGTCGTCGCTGCGGCCAGTTCGGCGGCGAATCCCCGGCTGGGCGTCAGGTGCGTGATCTTCTCGCCGACCGTCGCGATCACGTGGCGGCCGAAGGTCGCGAGGCCGACCACGATGCCGCCGCCGCCGAGAATCAGCACCCAGGCTGGCATCGATGCCGTGGCCGTCACGGCACCGGTCGTCGCGACGCTGATGACGGCGGCCAGCGGTCCGATCGCGTTGGCAACGTCGTTCGAGCCATGCGCGAAAGCCATGCCGCAGGCGGTCACGACCATCAGGATTCCGAAGATGCGCTCGACCGTGGCCTCTCTTACCGCCTCATCGGCATTCTCGCCAATGCGGATACGGCGGATGATCACGGCGCCGACGGCCGCGACGCCGATGGCGATGACAGTCGCCAGCTTGTAACTCTGAAACGTGCTCAGGTCGAGGCCAACATGCTTCAGCCCCTTGAGTATGGTCACGAGCGTGAGCGTGAATGCGGCCAGGAACATGTACGCGGGCACGTAGCGGCGTGCCCTTGCCAACGGATTCTCGTGACTCAGTACGAGCTTCTGGACGCTGGCGAACAACAGGAAGGCGATGAACCCGGCAACGGCGGGTGACACGACCCAGCTCATCGCAATGGTCCCGACCTGCCCCCACTTCACGGCCTCCATGCCGATACCTACTGCCGCGAAACCGACGATTGCGCCGACGATGGAATGCGTCGTGGAGACCGGCCAGCCCTTCTTCGAGGCGATCAGCAGCCAGGTGCCTGCGGCAAGCAGCGCGGCGAGCATGCCGTAGATCAGCAGCTCCGGCGAGTCGGCCATCAGGCCCGAATCGACGATGCCGCGGCGGATCGTCGACGTGACCGCGCCACCGGCCAGCACGGCGCCGGCGAACTCGAACACGGCGGCAACGAGGATCGCCTGCTTGATGGTCAGTGCCTTCGAACCGACGGACGTCGCCATCGCGTTCGCGACGTCGTTTGCACCGATTCCCCAGGCCATGAAGACACCGAATACGACGGCGAGACCGATGTAGATGAACTGTGCTTCCATTCCCTGTTCCCGGGCACGAAGGCGCAATCCTATCACGCGATTTCTCGTAAATCGCTCCCTGTCAGCGTGCTAAACTTCGCGGCTTTGAGCGGACCGGAAATATCCCCGACATGACCTATTGGCTGATGAAATCGGAGCCCGACGACTACAGCATCGACGACCTCGAACGCGATGGCCGCGAACCCTGGGACGGCATTCGCAACTACCAGGCGCGCAACATGATGCGCGACGACATGGCGATCGGCGACGA
>JANQGP010000428.1 GCA_028277265.1 Woeseiaceae bacterium
GGGGTCACGGGCAGCGGCAAGACCGAGGTCTACCTGCAGCGCATGCAGGACATCATCGAACAGGGCAAGCAGGTGCTCGTCCTCGTGCCCGAGATCGGCCTGACGCCGCAGCTCGTCGCACGCCTGCGCAAACGTCTCGGTATCGAGCCCGCGCTGCTGCATTCGGCGCTGACCGACGTCGAGAGGCTCTCGGCCTGGCGCGCCGCCCGCTCGGGCTCGGCGCGCCTCATCGTCGGCACCCGGTCGGCGATCTTCACTCCGCTCGGAAACCCCGGACTGATCATCGTCGACGAGGAACACGACCAGTCGTTCAAGCAGCAGGAGGGCCTGCGCTACTCGGCCCGCGACCTGGCAATCGTGCGCGCCAAGCACCTCGACATACCCGTCGTGCTGGGGACCGCAACGCCGACGCTCGAAATGCTGCAGCACTGCCGGGACGGCCACTACGTTCACCTTCGCCTGCCCGCACGCGCCGGCGGCGCGCGGCCGCCCTCGTTTCGCCTGATCGATACGGTCCGCTCGCCGGTCTCGGACGGGCTCAGCGAACCGCTGGCTGCCGCAATCGACCGTCATCTCGGGGCGGGCGGACAGGTGCTGATCTTCCTCAATCGCCGCGGCTTCGCCCCGGCCTTGATTTGTTCCGAATGCGGGTATATCGCGGAGTGCCCGCGCTGCGACTCGCGACTGACCGTGCACGCGCGCGAAGGTCGGCTGCGCTGCCACCATTGCGGGTTCGCCCGACCGCTGGACACGAGCTGTCGGGAGTGCGGCGCCGATGTGAAGCCGCTTGGCGAGGGTACGCAACGCCTCGAGGATGCGCTTCGAACGCGCTTCCCCGGGCGCACCATCATGCGCATCGACAGCGACAGCACGACACGCAAGGGCTCGATGAACGCCGCGCTCGACCAGGCGAAGCAAGGTGAGGCCGAGATTCTCGTCGGCACGCAAATGCTCTCCAAGGGCCATCACTTCCCGAAGCTGTCGCTCGTCGGCATCGTCAACCCGGACCAGGGCCTGTTCGGCACGGACTTTCGCAGCGCCGAGCGCATGGCCCAGTCGATCGTGCAGGTTGCCGGAAGAGCCGGACGCGAGACGCGCGCGGGCGAGGTCCTGATTCAGACGGGTTTCGCCGGACACCCGTTCTGGTCGACGTTGCTTGCCGGCGGTTACGAGCAGATTGCCCTCGATGCTCTCGCCGAACGCGAGCAGACCCGCTGGCCGCCGTTCACGCGACTCGCGCTGATCCGCGCGGCGGCTCACCGTCGTGACGATGCGCTCGAGTTCCTCGATGCCGCTCGCGACGCCATCGCACCGCAGTGCGGCGATGCGGTGCGCGTCCTCGGTCCGGTCGATGCGCCGATGGCGCGCAGAGCCGGCCGGTACCGTGCCCAGCTGTTGCTGCAGGCCGGCGATCGGCGCGCGCTGCACGCCGTCCTCCGCGAACTTCGTCCCAGGCTCGAACAGGCGCCGGCTTCACGCAAGGTGCGCTGGAGCATCGACGTGGACCCCATCGAGCTGTTCTGATTCAATGGCGCGCCATGAAGTACCTTGCAGCACAACTCCTAACCGATGCCCTTGCCGAACTCCCGGAGCTCACCGGGGCGGCGGGTGATCTCGCCATTGACGGCACGATCGAACGAACCCGCGATCCGGGCCATGGAGACTTCGCCAGCAACATCGCGATGCGGCTCGCGAAACCCGCCCGCCGGGCGCCGCGCGATATCGCGGCCAGCATCGTCGATGCATTGGGCGACAGCCCGTCGGTCGACAAGGTCGAGATCGCCGGTCCGGGGTTCATCAACTTCTACCTGAGTCCGGCGGCATTCCATGCGGAGGTCGAATCGATCCTCGCAAAGGGCGATGCGTAC
>JANQGP010000154.1 GCA_028277265.1 Woeseiaceae bacterium
CCACCCCACCTTTTCATCGCGTGGGGCCTCTAGCTCAATTGGTAGAGCAGTGGACTCTTAATCCATTGGTTCGGGGTTCGAGTCCCCGGGGGCCCACCACTTTTTCGCCAACCGGACGGACTCCGCGTCGTCCGGGTCTAGCGTCCCCCAGCCTACGGCTCCAAGTCCTCTGGACCTACGCCTTCCTCGCCCAAGGTATGACCTGAGCCCTCGCATATCCAGTCCGGGCGCGGAAACGTGACGTCCGCAGGCTCTATGTAGAAATGGTCACCTTCGGCCCCGCTGGCGGACACCACGCGAAGACCGCCTTTCCACGACTGGGTGAACTCTTTTGGCACGCGCGATACCATGATTCGGCGGAGCTGGTCGCGGGGAACCAACGGTTCGAGCGATACAAAGCCCTCGATCACGTAGTTGTCATCTTCCAGTTAGCGCGGACGGAATCGACCGGGGGCATCCGGGTTGTCAGGGTCTCGAAGTAGCTCCCTCAGGACTTGATTGGCTTTGTCCTCACTCTCCTCAAGCAGCTCGCGTAGGCGGCTAGCTTCCTCGGTGGCCCGAGCTTTCAAATCGTCCGAGTCTAGGGTCTCCATGTCGGCGCGCAGGAGCGCCTCTTTGTTTTTGTTCAGCCCGCTGATCTCGCGCTTGAGCGTATCAATCCGGTCACCAACATCCGGATCATCGTCATCGATAAATCTGGTTAGCATGCGTTGTTTGGCACGCGTCTTCGCGGCAATCTTGCCTTCGACAATCTCCAGTTCGCTGCGCAGGTTCTTGCCGTCCAACAGCCTATCGAACCGTTCCTGTAGCTCGTCGATCTCGGCATTGATGATCTCTTCGGACAGGTAATCGTGTCTAAAAGCATAAACAATCGCCGCATCGTGCCTATCTTGCCGAAAGCCCGTTCGACTTCGGCACGGTACGCGGCCCAGTGTTGGATTCCGTCCACCACACCGATATTGCAGCGGCGCTCGACATGGACTGGATCGATGCGGCCCTCGGTTTGCTCAACCTCGACATCCCGAAGTCGGTACACCCTAGAGGCTATCGAGGCTTTGCCGACATGAGCGGTGGCAGATCCGATTCGGCCGCACTCGCTATTGCCCACTTCGATCCCGACAGCAAGCAGATCATCGTCGATGCAGTGAGGCGTTGGCAACCACCGTTCAGCCCGGAGGCTGTCGTCAACGACATGGCCGAGATACTGGGTAATAACGAAACATTCAGGTCAGCCGGACTTTATGTTTTTGAACGAACCGCCAGTAGCGAGTTCGGGAGCAGGAGCGAGCAATGCCGGAGAAGATGGCGAGATTGAGGGGCACCAGCCTGAGGGAGATGGTGCGGAATCAGGAGACGGGTCTCCAGCGAGTGCTGAGGAGCAAGGCGACACACTCTCCGTCGTATCGGAAGCCAGTGGGCAATGAATGCCGCCAAAAGGTGAAGACCACCGGTTGATTGCGTAGCGGCTTGCGCTTCGGCGAAAGAAGTTGCGAATCAGAAAGGCACCTTAGACGGTGCCTTTTTTTTTGGCCTTGCCATGTGGGAAATGGAGGGGTATATTGTGGGTGGGTACAATGACACGGAGAAAATCCGCTCGCAGTCACTTGACCATCGGTAACGGGCGGAGAGGCGTGATAAGAACAATAAATGCCAGTTGGGAAGTAGATTGTTTGTTTGAATTGAGCCTGCGGGCTCGAGGTCAGAATTAGAGTGACAGCGGAAAGAAAGTCTCGCTTAACTTGGACGACGCGATGCGTGGAAAACCACACGCGCTTGAGTTTGGGCCGCTGACTGATGGCTAAATCTGACTACGGGGCCACAAGGGCAAGAAGGAGGAGTAGTGCGATGCGATTCGCCTTAAACTCACCCAGCTTGTTCTTGTGTGATTGTCTTTCTTTGACGGCTCATCGACCGTTGGAGAAACGCGATCATGCAAGAAGAGCTACGACCGAACGAGTCTAATTACGATGGCCTAACCGATAGCGGCCGCAGCCCATGGTATAGACAACTGTGGGATATGCTGAGCCGACTGGATGGCTGCAAGTTGGGAATCGGGGCGATTTTGGTCGCCATCGCGATACCGGGCACCACCGGGCAAGTGAAGGCAATTGCGGTCATTGTTATCGGTATTTTGGCCATCGGCGATGAGCTGAAGAAACTGAACTCTTATGCCGAGTCCCAAGACTACGCAGAAACGCAAGAGACTGAGCCTTGACCTTACCCCACAGGTCAAGCTGCGGATCGAGAAGCTCCGCGATTCCACCAATGCGGAGTCGATTACGGAGGTAATCCGGCGATCGCTCGCAACATACGAGCTGCTGTGCGATGCGCAGGCAAATGGTAAGAGTATCGTCGTCCGCGATTCGGACGGCTCTAACGAGCAGACAGTTTTGCTGCTGTCCTAGCTCATGACGCCACTGGCTGTCGGTCGGCAGCAATTCTGATCGGAATCCTGAGCGGCGACGGTGGGGTTAGCGGTCGTGGTGTAGGCTTGGGGGCCCACCACTTCTTCAGCACCCGCATGCCGAATTCGCCTCACCCTTCACTGACGTTGAAGATCGCCGCGCTCGCGGCGCTCTTGCCGTCCATCACATGGGCCGACGATGCCACCACGATTGACGAGATCGTCGTGACCAGCACGAGAGCGCCGTCATCGGTCGCAGTTCATTCCGGCAACGTCGATGTGCTGGGTCGATCCGAGATCGAAGCCGCGAATCATGCACACATTCACGAATTGCTGACGCGCGTCCCTGGTGTCTGGGTGACGCGCGGCAGCGGCCAGGAGAGCCTCCCGTCGATTCGCTCCCCTGTGCTGACCGGGGCCGGTTCCTGCGGCGCGTTCCTGACGCTCGAAGACGGCATACCTTCGCGGCCCAGCGGCTTCTGCAACGTCAATCAGCTGTTCGAGTTGCCGACCGAACTCGCCGAGCGCATCGAAGTGATCCGGGGCCCCGGCAATGCGCTTTACGGCTCGAATGCGCTGCATGGCACGATCAGTGTCCTGCTGCCGGAGGCCGACGGCGTGAACACCGCGCGAGGCAGCCTCGAGCTGGGGTCGGACGATTTCATCAATGTCGAAGGGTTCGCTCGCGATGCCGAAGGAACGCCCGTCGTGTTCGGCGGCACGGCGACGCACGACGGCGGTTTCCGTAGCGACTCCGGCTACCGCCAGCTCAAGGGTTTCGCCAAGGCGTCGTGGATTGCCGGCGAAGATTCCGTCACGGCAACGTTGAGCATCAGCGACCTCGACCAGGAGACGGCGGGCTTCATCGTCGGGCAGGACGCTTACGCGGACCCTGCGCTCAATCGACAGAACCTCAATCCCGAAGCGTTTCGCAATGCCGACAGCCAGCGGCTCGGCCTGCGCTGGTCCTTCGCACGCGGCGACTACGACGTGGACATTCGCCCGTACGTGCGGCGTTCGCAAATGGATTTCCTGCAGCACTTCCTCCCCGGAAAGCCGCTCGAGGAAAACGGCCATGTCAGTCTTGGTGTCCTCACCAGCGCCCGCACCGAGACGGATCGGTTGACGACGATCGTCGGCCTGGATCTCGATCTCGCCGACGCCTATCTCCGCCAGACCCAGGACGGGCCGGCCGAGGGATCCGACTTCCTGCGCGAGACCCGACCCGAAGGCAAGCACTACGACTACGACGTCACCGCTGTCGACGTCGCGCTCTACACCCAACTCGAATTCCGGCTCTCGGAGCGGACGTCATTAAGCGCCGGCCTGCGGGCGGAGCACGCGCGCTACGACTACCGCAACAACATCGCGACGGGCAATCTGCGCGACGACGGCACCGCGTGCGGCTTCGGTGGCTGCCTCTATTCCCGACCGGCCGATCGCGACGACCACTTCACGGATCTCGCGCCGAAACTCGGCGCCGTCTTTCGCCTGACCGACGATTCAGCCGTCTACGTCAACGCGGCACGCGGCTTCCGGGCGCCGCAGATGACCGAGCTGTATCGCCTGCAAAGCGGTCAGCTGGTCTCCGACATCGATTCGGAGACCATCGACTCCCTGGAGTTCGGCTGGCGTGGCGCCGGTGCGAACTGGCGCCTCGATGCCGCGGCGTTTGCCATGCACAAGAAGGACAGCGTCTATCGGGACGCCAACGGCTTCAACGTCAGCGGCGCGCGTAGCCGCCATGCCGGGCTGGAGTTTGCGGCGCAGTTTCAGCTGCACGAGCACTGGACACTGGCATTGAACGGCGCTTACGCCCGTCATACCTACGACTTCGACGTCGTCGCGGCGCGCGGCGAAGCCTTCGTCTCCGGGCGCGACATCGACACCGCGCCACGATGGCAGGGCAGCGCCGAGCTTCGCTACGCAGGAGAAGGGCGCATCGATGCATCGCTGCAATGGGTTTCGCTCGGCCGCTATTATCTCGATGCCGAGAACCTGTTCGACTATCCCGGTCACGACCTCGCCAACCTGCGCTTCGCGTACGCGTTGAACCGAAACTGGTCACTGGTTGCGCGAGTGAACAACCTCGCCGATGTCACCTACGCCGATCGCGCCGACTACGCTTTCGGTAACTATCGATACTTCCCGGGGCGGGGACGGCAGACGTTCCTGCAACTGCGGTACTCGCGAGACTAGCAAGTGCGTTTCCAGGCAGATTTGCACATCCGCAGGCCTGTTCGCATAATTGCCCCGCCTCGCACTAACCGGAGCGCCAGACCATGAAAGGCAGTCAACGAATCATCGATGCCATGAACAGCCTGCTCGGCGCAGAGCTCGCGGCCATGGACCAGTACCTCGTTCACTCGAAGATGTACGAGGACTGGGGACTGACGAAACTCTTCGAGCGCCTCGCGCACGAATTCGACGACGAGAAAGGCCACGCGATCGCGTTGATCGAACGCATCCTGTTTCTCGAAGGCGTGCCGGACCTCTCCACGCGGGAAGGTGTCAATGTCGGCAAGACGGTCCCGGAGATGCTCAGGTACGACCTGGACCTCGAATATGCCGTCGCCGATGCCCTGAAAGAGGCGATTCACCTGTGCGAGAGCGAACGCGATTTCGAGACCCGCCAGGTGCTCGAGCAGCTGCTGGCCGACACGGAGATGGACCACGCCTACTGGCTCGAGCAGCAGCTCGGCCTGATCGACAAGCTCGGGCTCGAGAACTACCTGCAGTCGCAGACTCAAGCCTGAACAGATCCGGCTTGGAGTATGATGGTTCGTCGACGGGAGCACGTCCCGGTGCCACCAGCGCCGCTGCGGAGCGACATTGGAACTAAAATGGCTGCATGATTTCGTCTCATTGGCGAACACCGGCAACTTCTCGCGTTCGGCGGAGGAGCGGAACATCACTCAGTCGGCGTTCAGCCGCCGTATCCAGGCGCTCGAAAACTGGCTCGATACGGAGCTGGTCGACCGGAAAACGCATCCGGTTTCGCTGACCGATTCCGGTATTCGCTTTCTCAAACCTGCGAAGAACATGATCCGGCAGGCCGAGCGAATGAAAGAGGATTTTCGCGAAACGCAGGTCGGCGAGCGCAGCATCCTCACGTTTACGTCATCGACGAATCTCGCGATGTCGTTTCTGCCGCGATGGCTTACCGAGATCCAGCAGGAACTCGTTCACTTCGATGTCAAGGTCCAGACCGATGTCTCGGGCATCCACGACCATTTCGAAGCGTTACGCAGCCGGTTCAGCGATTTCCTGCTCCACTATGGCCACGGAGTCGGTCTGCTGGCCATGGATGCCAACAAGTTCGACTACCTGGTGGTCGGGCAAGATGTCCTGGTGCCCGTTTGTCACAAATCGCTGCGGAAAGACTATGCGACGGCGCTCGGCAGCGCGGCGAAGAAGCCGCTCCCGTATATATCTCCGTGGCGCACGTCGTCGATTGCCAACCTGATCGCCGAGAAGATCGCCCAGAATCATCCGTCGACCCGGCTGGATACTGTCGTCGAGAGCTCGATCGTCGGGTGTACGAAGAGCTACGTGGGCCTTGGCGCAGGTATCGCCTGGCTACCGCTGACTGCCGTTGCGACCGAACTGGCGAGTGGCGAGTTCGTACGGCTGTCGGACGACAGCTTCGAGATACCGATGTCCATCGAACTGTATCGCTATTCGTCGAACAGCAGCCCGCTTGCCGGACGTTTCTGGGAGCACGTCAGGCGAACCACAGCCGAGCCTCAGCCTTAGCGATATGCGTCCTTCGAGGCGGGGTATTCCGGTTCGGAATCGGGCCACCCACATTTGGCATCGTGTCGGGACCGCGACCTGCGTATGTTGTCACGTTGGTGTTCCAGTCGCCGCGGGCATCTGAACGGCGGTCGTGGCGAGAAGAGAGATGAGCATGCTGCATTACAAGGATCCAGTCGGCGGTGACGCGACTTCTTCGAATCAGGTGTTGTGCTCTATTGATGAGGCCGACGGCGGCGCGTATGAATTCTCGCTGATCGCACCGGATACCAGCGAGTTCGATACTGATTGTGTCGTGGTCGGCATTGCCGACGACGGTCGGTTTTCGACGATGACGGCCAATGTCGATGACGCGACGAGCGGGCGCCTGTCGGACCTCATCGGCCATGGTCTGTTACCCGCGAAGTTGGGCGCTACATTGCTGGTGCCGATGGACGGACCAGGCGACGTTCGCGCGTCGCTGCTGGTCGGCACTGGCCCCGACTGCACCGTCGAACCCGGTCAATTCAGGAAGATCGTTGAAGCCGTGCACGAGGAGCTCGTGAAGTACGGTATCGGCGACGCCACATTGTATCTGACCGGAATCGACGTGCGTTCCAAAAGCGATCATTGGAAGGTGCAGCAGCAGGTCATCGGCTTTGGCGTCGCGGCCTATCGTTTTCGCGGCGTCCACAGCGAGTCCGGGCGATCGACGCTGAGGCGTGTTTCGATCGCGGCGTCGGGCGCCCTGGAGCCGGCGCTCAGGGAGGGCCGAGCTATTGCCGGCGGCGTTTGCACGGCAAGGCGCCTCGGAGACGCATCGCCCAACGTCTGTACGCCCGGATTTCTCGCCGGTGTGGCCCGTTCCCTCGCGGACCGGTTCGAACGAGTTTCGGCAGAGGTGCTCGATGAGGAGGAAATGTCCGGGCATGGGATGAACGCATTGCTGTCCGTGGGGCAGGGCAGCGCCCAGCCTTCGAAGTTCGTGGTACTGGAGTATCGGCCCGAAGACGGTGCCGGCGACGCACCGGTCGTACTCGTTGGTAAGGGCGTGACGTTCGACACCGGCGGCACCGCGTTGAAGACCCGAACCGCCATGGCGCGGATGAAATACGACATGTGCGGTGCTGCGGCGGTAATCGCCACGATCAGAGCGGTAGCCGAGCTACAACTGCCGATGCCAGTCGTCGGCCTGTGTGCCTGCGCCGAGAACATGCCGGGCAGCCGCGCCACGCGGCCGAGCGACACCGTGACGTCAATGTCCGGCCAGTCGATCGAGATTCTGAACCCGGACGCCGAAGGTCGCTTGCTGCTTTGCGACGCGCTGACTTACGCAGAGCGATACCGTCCGGCGGCCGTTGTGGATATCGCGACGCTGACCGGAGCCAGTCTCGTCGCGCTGGGGCGGCACTATTCCGCCATGTTCGCCAACGATGACGCACTGGCTCGCGACTTGCTCGACGCCGGCGACGAGTCGCTGGACAAACTCTGGCGGTTGCCGTTGTCCGAAGAGGATATCAGTCAGCTCGACAGCGACTATGCCGACATGGCAAACATGGGTGACGGGACCGCAGGCTGCATCGTCGCGGCATTGTTTCTCTCCCGTTTCGCCGGGTCGCTGCGCTGGGCTCACCTCGACGTGTCCGGGACTGCGAAAACGCATGGCGAGAAACCGGCAGCGACGGGCCGCCCCGTTGCAATGTTGATGCAATATCTTTTGCAACGGTCTCGGGCGACAACAGGCGGACCGCCATGATCGATACTATTGCAACGAACTATACCGACGACGCATAACAAAAGACTCATTTCGGTTTGAAGGCATGCGCCTCCGCTTACTAGTATTGAGTCTCATCATAGTCATCACAATCGCTAGTGCTGGGGGAGAGCATGTCCAAGTCATTTCGTGCGGTCTTCAATCGGATTAACCGGACGCGAACGGTATCGCGTCGACACCTTTTCACCAGCTTCTCGGTGGCCACCATTCTGGCTTTCGGTCCGTCGGTGGCGTCGGCGCAGGATACGGCCCAGGACGCCGAATCTGCGGAGGAAGCGGCGCTGGAGACCATTACCGTTACCGGCAGCCGAATCAGGACATCCAATGCAAGCGCGACGATTCCGACGCAGGTGCTCGACATTGGCGAGATCAACGCAGCCGGTACGACCGACCTCGGCGAGATCATCGAGCAGCTGCCTGGAGTCTTCCAGGGAATCTCACCGACGAACTCGCGCCTGAGCACGCAGAATTCGGGTCTCAGCACGATCGACCTGCGTTCACTCAGCACGAACAGGACCCTGACGCTCATCAACGGTCGCCGCGTGGTGTCGAACAGCGGCAATGCGCAACGCGTGGATACCGCTACGATTCCATCGGGATTCATCGACCGAATCGAGATAACCACGGGAGGAGCGTCGGCCATTTACGGCTCCGACGCGATAGCCGGTGTTGCCAACATCATCCTGGAGGAGTCATTCGAGGGATTCGAACTCCAGACCCGTTACGAGGAGTCCTTCGAGGGCGGTGCCGAAAGGCCCTCTTTCGACGCAACCTGGGGCACGAACTTCGCGGGTGGTCGCGGCAACTTCATGTTGGGCGGCATGTACGAGGATCGCAAACCCATCTATGCACGCGACCGGGACTACGCCGACGGCCTGTCGTTCGAAGTCGATCTGGCTACCGGGGAAGTTACGCCGAACCTCAGTTCCAACCTGCCCGGCGGACGCTTCGAAGTCGGCGATGCCTGGCAAATCGACGGTGTCTGGCAAAACGACGTCGACGGCGTATATGGCGAGAACGGGGCTTTCTGTATCGATGACGGCCGTATACCGGCCTGCGACGATTGGCAGGAAGCGTTCGACGGCTACGATTTCGCGGCGCTGTCCCAGATCGAGACCGAGCGCGAGCGCTGGGGTGTATTGGCCAAGGTGAATTACGAGTTCACCGACAACATTACCGGTTGGGCGCAGTTCCAGTTCGCGAATATCGAAACGAAGGCGGAGCGCGCGGCCGCAATCGGCAACGACGCAAATACGTACGGACCCTTCGATGATCAGACCCGTATCGGCGACATCGAGCCGATGATCGAATCAGCGCCTGGTTCAGGCGTTATGATTCCCAACCCGTTCATCCACCCGGCTGTACTCGCGACACTGTCCGGAACGGTGGACTGGCGTCGCCGTTTCGTTGAGGTAGGCCCGCGTTTTCGCGCTTCGAAGCGCGAGACCTCCCGCTACGGCTTCGGCCTCGAGGGCGAGTTCAACGAGAAGTGGTACTGGGACGCTTACGTGGGCTACGGGCGGCACGTGCAGAACCAGATTCGCGAAAACGAGCTGAACCGGCAGAAGCTCGACTTCGCGCTCGATATCGTCGGGGACCCGAACAATCCGGGCAGCGTCCGCTGCGTCGACGACGATGCGGTTGCCGATGGTTGCGTACCGATCGACATCTTCGGTGAAGGAACCGTGACCCCCGAGGCCGCCGACTACATACGCGCGACCGATCGACTGCGCCAGGAACTCGAACAGACGGTGGCGAGCTACGTTGTCGGTGGTGAGCTGTACGACCTGCCGGCCGGAGCGTTGAACACGGCCTTCGGCGTGGACTACAGAAAGGAAGAGCAGGTCACGAGGGGCGATCCGGACACCAATGCCGGGTTGACCACCACCGGCTTCATTCCCGATATCGTAGGCGATTTCGACGTCACCGAGTTGTTCGTCGAGTTCCAGGTGCCGCTCATCGCCGACAAACCCGGTATACAGTCCCTCGACTTCAAGACCGCTTACCGGTATGCGGACTACAGCACGATCGGCAACGTCGCGAGCTGGAACGCCGGACTCGCATGGCAGCCGATCGACGACATCCGGTTCCGTGTGCAGCTCTCGCAGTCACAGCGTGCGCCGGACATCACCGAGCTTTTTTCGTCACAGCGAAGCGATTTCGACGACCTGCGCGATCCGTGTCTCGGTGTGACACTGGTCAGCGCCGGTGTTGTCGACGACAACTGCCGGTCCGTACCGAGCGTCCTGCAGGCGATCAATGACCAGATCACAGAAGCGCTCGCTGCAGATCCGACGATCGATCCGAATACCGTCGGCTTCGAGCAGGACGGCAACTCCGTATTCGGGCCGAACGTCGGTAATCCGAACCTGTTCGAGGAGACCGGAGAGACGTTCACCTACGGCGTGGTCTTCACGCCCCGTTTTCTCCCCGGTTTTACACTCATTGCGGACTACTACCGGATCGATGTCGAGGACGCCGTCGCTTCGGTCGACAGTCAGCTTGCGGCGGATCTGTGCTACACGGACCCGGGTTTCAACAATCGCTTCTGCGACTCCATCAGCCGAGACGTCGATGGCCAGGTTGACCGGATCGTCAACCAGGTAGAAAACCTGAATCTGCTGATCTCGGAAGGCATTGACCTGACGATGACCTACGATTTCGAGGTGCCGCGGGTACCGGGCAGTTTTCGGACCGAAGTCATCTATACGCACGTCAAACGCAATGAGGAACAATTCGACGGCCCCGACGGTTTGGTTATCGACGATTTCGCGGGAGAAATCGGTTTGCCGATCGACGAGTATCGCTTCACCCTGCAATACGACCCCAACAGGGACTGGCGAATTCGCTATCGTTTGAATTACACCGGGACCGGTTTCGACGACAATGGCGCCAATCCGGACGACCTGCTGGCCGGCATCAAGTTCGAGCAGGTGCTGGTGCACGACATCTATGCCAGCTACGAGTTCGGCAACGATCACGATTTCCGGGTCTTTTTCGGTATCAACAACATCGAAGACCAGCACGGACCGTACCTGCCCGACGATTTTCTGAACGGCGAGGACCACAATGTCGGCGACACCTACGATGCTGTCGGGCGCCGGTTTTATGTGGGCGTGGACTTCAGCTGGTAGGCGCCCGGCCGGAAGAAGAGCCGGGGGCTTGCCGGAACTGAGGGCATTTCTCTGCGCAGCCACGGTCATCGCGGTCGTCTCCGGGTGCTCTTCGCCCGAGGAACCGGCCGCGATGACGGCCACGGACTTCGTCGAGTTGCCGCGATTGACGGACCCGCGTTTGTCACCGATCGGCGATCTGTTGGTCTACCGGCGCAGCGAGGCCATTTGGGACGAGAACGAGATCGTAAGACGGCTGCGGCTGGTTGACCTCGGATCGGGCAAGACCAGGCACGTCGTGGAGCCGGAAGCGGCGGACGAGAGCTTCGGAAGCGTCGTCTGGGCTCGCGACGGCAGCGGCTTCCTGCTCACGCTCGAGCGGGAAGACGACGAGTCCAAGCAGGCCTATTTCTACGACATCGACTCCCGGCAGCTGGTGAGGTTGACCGATCATGCCGAAGACGTCGGTAGCATCAGCTGGGCACCGAACAGCGACGGCTTCTTTTTCCGGTCGCGCGTGGCACTTACGGGAACCGCGAAGGCGGACATCGACGACGGCTGGACGCACGAAGCCTACGACACCGGCGCGAACAGCGCCGTGTGGTATCACGATCGCGCATCGGGAGAAAGCCATGAGCTGTTCGGCGCCGGGTTCCACGTTCGCGGTTACAGCGTCTCGCGCGACGGGACGAAGATCCTCTATTCGCGGACCGATCATACGCTAGGTGATCGACCGGACTCGGAGCTGTGGCTGTTCGACGTTCGAACGAAGGTCACCAGCCGCATAACCGAGAACGGGTTTGCCGAACTTCATGCGAGATTGTCCCCGGACAACACGAAAGTGGCGTTCATTGCCACTGTGAATTCGGCCGGTGAGCACTACTATGAGGACAACGTGTTCGTGCAGGCCATCGGGGACAAGAGCGCGCAGCTCCTTCTTCCCGACCTGGCGATGGAAATGCTCGATCTCGCATGGGATCGATCAGGAGATGGCCTGTTCCTGCTTGGCAATACCGGTGTACGCACGCAGCTATACCACTATTCCCTGGAGTCGAACGTGCTGACGGCCATGACCGAGGGTGACAGCGTCGTCAGCGACTGGCAGTACGACGCATCGCTCGACGAACATACGTTCGTTGTCACGACGGCCGAAAACCCCGGCGAGGTCTGGAGGTTGCGAGGCGGTGCTGAAGGTCCTGAACCGGTGACCGGCGAGTTTGCCAAACCGTTGGATCGATACCGGATACCCGAACAACGCGTGTTTCAATGGCAGGCGCGCGATGGGGTAACGCTGGAAGGTGTACTCGTGTTTCCTGTGGATTACGCCGACGGGCAACGCTTCCCGCTGGTGACGATTACTCACGGTGGGCCGCGTTCATCCTCGCAGTTCGGTTCGTGGCGGCCCTCGCGCTACCCCCAGGTGCTGGCGGGCGAGGGCTATTTCGTTTTCCTGCCGAATCACCGAGGTGGCACCGGCTACGGCGATGCATTCATGCGCGACATGGTGGGTGAGTACTTCAACAACGCTCATCTGGATATTCTCGACGGCATCGATGCATTGATCGGGGAAGGCCTTGTCGACCCGGACCAACTCGTGAAAATGGGTTGGAGCGCGGGTGGTCACATGACCAACAAGCTCGTAACCGTGACGGATCGTTTTCGCGCGGCTTCCTCCGGTGCCGGAGCGGCCGACTGGGTGTCGCTCTACGGGGAAAGCGATCTGCGCTTCTATCGCTCGTTCTGGTTCGGCGGCGCGCCGTGGGACGAAGGTGCCGATCAGGATGCGTTTTCCCGGCAGTCGATGCTGAAGGATGCCTGGCGCATTACGACACCGACCCTGTTCTTTGTTGGTGAAGATGACGAGCGTGTACCGCCCACCCAGGCGATCATGATGTTTCGCGGTGCTCGAGCCTCGGGTGTCGAAACACAGCTGTTTGTCGTGCCGGATGAGCCTCACAACTACGGCAAGCCGAAAAACCGGCTTTTCAAAATCAATACCGAGCTGGCCTGGTTCGCGCGACATCTCGGGCGGGCTCCGTACGAAGCCAGCTACCCCGCCGGCAGATCGGCCGACTAGTTACGACATTTCGCGGTCCAGTGACAGGTCCGTTCTAGGCGGCCGCAGGCTCTGCTATCGCCTGCAATCCGTGCCAGTCGAGGATTTCGATCCGGCCGCGGGGCGCGTAGAGGATGCCGCGCCGGTTCATTTTCGCCATCTGACGGCATACCGTCTCCTCGCTCAGGCCGAGCAGGTTTGCGATTTCGCGTCGTGAGAAGGGCAGCGTGTAACGCTTGTGATTCTCATCGCCGTGCGGGACGACCAGCTGGATGAACGAGGCTATCTTGGCGGCCGCGCACTTGTGACCCATGACCTGCATCAGCGCGCGCGCGTGCGCCAGCTGCGCGTTGAGCGCCGCGACCAGGCGCATGGCGACGTCGCCCTGGTGCCGCACGGCGCGCAGCAGGGCACGGTGACGAATCCTGCAGGCATACACGTCCGTCTCGGCGATCGCGGTGTACTCGTAACGATCGGCAGAGATTGACTGCAGGCCGACGAGCAGCTTGCCCGGCGTGCTGAGCCCGACGATCTGTTCGCGGCCATCACTCGTGTGATTGGTGATTTTCACCAGACCGCTGGCCAGCGAATACAGGCAGGAACTCCTCTCGCCCTCGGCGAAGAGGGCGGCTCCCCTGGAGAAACGGACCTGCTTGACGGCGTCGGTGATCAGGCAGCCTATCCCGTCCTCAACGACGAGGCCGTTGCTCGGCTCGTACTCGTTGAACGGGCAAACGATGTTGTGGCAGCTCACCTTGTTATTCCTTGTCCGCTCGCTGCATGGAAACAAAAAGCCGACCTCCGGTCGATACGGAGTTTCCTGTTCCCGTCTCGGTTACTACCTAAGCGAAACTGACATTTGTCAGTTGCGAACCGTGTCCGGCGCGGCGTAGGGGCAAGCCGCAGAATATCGATTTGCATGTAAGTGTTATCCACCTGCTCAAACTGACGATTGTCAGTGTTTCCGGCCCCCCCGACACATAAGGTCAGATAGCGCCGGTGTACACGGATCGTCGCTGTAACCGGGCTATCAACTCAACCTTTTTTTGGGAGTAACAATAATGAACAGGATCCACACGTTTACGAGATGGGCCTGGTCATTCCTCGTAGTGTTTACTCTCGCATTCGCGATGAGTGGCTGCGAGGGTGACGATGGCGCTGCGGGGGCAGCGGGCCCCGCCGGCGCGGCTGGCCCACCCGGCACAGACGGTCCGCCAGGACCGGCAGGACCTCCGGGAGATGACGCCGCCGTGACGCCGATCGAGAGCTGCGCGGTGTGCCATGATGCCGGCTCCTATGCGTCTGCCGCCGAAGCTCATGCGGTGACTGGCGTGCCGACAATCAGCAACGTGGCTTTCGCCGCGGCCGGACCGGATCTTCAGGTCAGCTACAATCTGCTGATCGACGGTGAGCCCGTCGACGACTTCACGTCGGTAACGTCCGCTTACGTCTACACGTCTGCGGACGGCTTCACCAACTTCATTCCTGACCCGGTGACCGTAGTGCCCGGAACAGGCGGCGATTTCACCGCGACGATCACCGATGGCGTGGCTCTTGCCGGCACCGCGGCACGCTTCTTCCTGCGTGTGGGCGATGGCGACGGCACCCGGGCTGTCGTGTCGGGTGACTTCCCGGCAGCCGCTTTCCCGGACCTCGTCAGTGATGCTTCCTGCGAGAATTGCCACGGGCCCAAAGGCCTTGTCGTCCATCCGACATTCGGATATCCGGGGATGGATTCCTCTGACTGCGTAACCTGCCACAAGGGCGAGGACGGCCTCGGCTTCCTCGATTTCCAGGACAGCTACGTTGGCATAGTGCACGGTATCCACAATTCGCACAGCTTCCCCGCCGGTGTTTATGAATACGACGTGGATCATGTGTTCGATACCACCTACCCGACCTACATGATGAACTGCAGCGTCTGCCACAGCGAAACGTCGCAGCTCGCCGCAGTGAACGCGATGCCGGTCTCCGGTAACGGCTGCTTCAGCTGCCACGGCTCGTTCGACAGTTGGGACCTCACCGGACCGCCGGACCTGACGTTCCACCTGACGATTGCGGATCCGGCGACAGCCGACTGCACGGCTTGCCATGACGGCTCCATCGCGCGGCCAACCGTGGCCGACTACCATAATGGCGTAGCACCTGCCTTCCGGCGCGGCCCGATCTTCAATGGCGAGGACGTCGGTGTCACCGAGGGCGCGAAGTTTGCCTGGGAGATCACCGACATCGTCGATGACGGGACGGACCTTGCGATCTCCTGGATCGCCTCCTACGACGGCGTTGGGGTCGATCCGTGCAACGACACCGTCGCTGCAGGCGCTCCGGCGTTCCATAACATCACAGGCAGCAACCTCAGCATGCTGCGCAGCTATGCCCAGGGCGATGACTTCATCATCGGCACGTCGACCAGCGCGCCCGGTCAGGCCCTGAGTGTGAACGTGACCGTCGACAACACGGCCTGCGCGGCTGGTATTGCGACCACCACTATCCCGGCTGACATCGTGGATGCCTCCATCGATCGCGGAATCGTGGCCCTGCAAGGCAGGCCATGGGTCTTGAGCCCGATAGACAATGCAACGGCTATTCAGGTCCGCGCGAAGACGCCGACGTACGAGTGGATGGTCGGATCGGGCGATGCTCCGCTGATGGCACGCCGCGACATCGTCGATACCGGCGAATGCCTGAAGTGCCACGTTGGTTCGCTGTACATGCATGGCGGCAACCGCATTGACAACGTCGACATGTGCCTGCTCTGCCACAACTCGGCATCGAATGAGCAGAATGTCCGCGTTGCCACGATGGGTATCGATCCGTCCGACACCTATGATGGCCAGGTCGGCGAGACCTACGAGATGAAGACGATGCTGCATCGCATTCACTCTGCCGGCGAGGAAGGGTCACCTGCCTATGTGATTTATCGAGGCCGCGGCGTTTATGGCTTCGCGCCCGATGATTCACTGCTGCCGAACTGGCCGGGCACTGGCCTGCAGACCGTCTTCGGTTCCACCATCGACAATGACGGTAACCCGGGGTCGTACGTGATTACCCACAACTTCCACGCGCCGACCTACCCGCGGCTGCTGAACGACTGTGCAGCCTGCCATGTCGCGGGCTTCGACGACCAGCCTGACCCGACCATGGCGATGGCGACGACGGTCGAGGCCGGCAGCGAGGTCTGGGAAGACCAGGTCGACGATGTGCTCCAGGGCGCAACGACGACGAGCTGCATCACGTGCCATGCCGACGCCGCTTCCAGGGGCCACGCGTACCAGAACAGCTGGACGCCGCAGGCGTTCCCGGAGGGTCGCGACACGATCATCGACGCAGCTGAATAATAATCGGGTCGACGGGTGGGCCTCCGGGCTCACCCCGCACCGCCCAATAGAAGAAAAGGCTGAGGCCGGGAGAGCAATCTCCCGGCCTTTTTTTCAGCAAGGCGTCGGCGGGGCCGATCAGGGCGCGAGGCGTTCGATGGCCCAGCTTCCGTTGTCCTGTTTCGTGTACTGAAAGCGATCGTGCAGCCGGTTGCGGCGGCCCTGCCAGAACTCGACCTGGTCCGGCACGACGCGATAGCCGCCCCAGAAGGAGGGCAATGGCACGTCCTTGTCGCGAAATTTGGCCTTGATTTCCTGGAACTTGGACTCGAGAAGCGAACGCGACGAGATCACGCTGCTCTGCGCCGACACCCAGGCGCCGATCTGGCTGCCGCGCGGTCGAGTCAGAAAATAGGCCAGCGATTCCTTGGTCGGCAGCTTCTCGGCCGTGCCGCGAATCTTGACCTGGCGAGCCGCGTCGGCCCAGAAAAAGAGCATCGACACCCAGGGGTTCTCTGCGATGTGATCGGCCTTCTTGCTCTCGAAGTTCGTGTAGAAGACGAAGCCGTTTTCGTCGAACGACTTCAGCAGAACGGTGCGGCTTGACGGCCGCTGTTTGCTGTCCACGGTCGACAGCACGACGGCGTTCGGATCGAGCGGCACGGTCTCGCAGGCATATCGAAACCAGGTCTCGAACTGCACGATCGGGTCGTCGTCGAGGTCGTCGCGGTCGAGCGTGAGGCCCGTCGCGGAACGCCTCAGCGCCGCGACGTCCATACCATAGTGTTCATCGATGTCTGACATCCCGACACTATACCGGCTCCCGCCTTAGGGGACAGTGACCAAGAACGCTCTGGGACAGTGACCGTGTTTTCGGCGGTAAGCAATTGAAAACGCTGACGAGGCCGCGTAACCCCTTGAGAAGGCGGTACCGAAAACGTGGTGACTGTCCCCTTAAAGGGCGATCGGGTGTCCCTGGTTCCAATCGGAAATAGCCTGACGGTATAATGCCCGGCTGGACGAAACGGCGGGTGTCGACGTCGCCCCGGCAAGCGAAAGTGGCGGAATTGGTAGACGCGCTGGATTTAGGTTCCAGTGGGGCAACCCGTGGGAGTTCGAGTCTCCCCTTTCGCACCAACCGTACATCTTAAGTAGCAGAATTTTAAGAGAAATACAGAATGAACGTCACTGTCGAATCGACGGGTGCTCTGGAACGCCGCATGCGCGTCGAGCTACCCGCCGAGCGCATCGAGAGCGAGATCACGGCTCGCCTGAAGTCGGTGGGCCGCACGGCCAGGATCAAGGGCTTCCGCCCGGGCAAGGTGCCGCCGCGCGTCGTGCGCCAGCACTACGGCAAGGCCGTACGCCAGGAAGTGCTTGGCGAGATCATGCAGAAGAGCTACTCCGATGCCGTGATGCAGGAAAACCTGAGGCCGGCCGGCGGACCGAGGATCGAGACGGAGCAGGAGGACGACAAGGTCTTCGCCTACGTCGCGACATTCGAGGTACTGCCCGAGGTCGAGCTCAAGGGTCTCGACAAGATCAAGGTCGAGAAGCCCGACATCGAGATCGGCGATGCCGACCTCGACGACATGTTACTCAGCCTGCGCAAGCAGCGTGCCGATTGGGAAGAGGTTGACCGCAAGTCGAAAGACGGCGATAGGGTGACCGTCGATTTCACGGGCACGATCGACGGCGAGGAGTTCCAGGGGGGGTCGGGTACCGAGATCCCGGTCGTGCTCGGTCAGGGGCAGATGCTGCCGGACTTCGAGAAGGGCCTGAAGGGCATTGCGGCCGGCGACGGGAAGTCCATCAAGGTCAAGTTTCCGAAGGACTACCACGCCGAGGACCTCGCCGGTAAGAAAGCCGAGTTCGCGGTCAACACGCATCGCGTCGAGGAGCAGATTCTACCCGAGCTCAACGACGAGTTCGCCGAAGCGTTCAACGTGACCGAAGGCGGTCTCGAGCAATTCAGGAAAGACGTGCGGGAAAACATGGAGCGCGAGGCCCGGACGAAGGTCGACGGCGACGTGCGCGAACAGGTCATGGAAGGCTTGCTCGAAAAGAACCCGATCGACGTTCCGCAGGCCATGGTGCAAGAGGAAATGCAGACGATGCAACACGAGGCCATGCAGCGCCTCGGCATCGAGGATCAGGACAAGGCGCCGCCGATGGAGAACTTCCGCGAGATGGCCGAAAAGCGCGTGCGTCTCGGACTGTTGTTGCGCCAGGTGATCAGCGAGAATGCTATCAGTGCCGACGAAGCCGCCATTCGCGCCCGCGTCGAGGACATGTGCTCGGGCTACGAGAACGCCGGCGACATGGTCGACATGTACATGGGCAACCCGCAGATCATGCAACAAATCGAGCCGATGGTGGTCGAACAGAAAGCCATTGACTGGCTGCTCGAGAATGGCAAGGTCAAGGACAAGAAGATCGCGTTCAAAGACTACATGAACGCTCCGTCTTCGTGAGACAATAGCCGTACCCGTCAAACCGTTGGAGATGGACAAGAACATGAGCGCGACTTCCCTGAATCTCGTACCGATGGTCGTCGAACAGACGGCTCGCGGCGAGCGTGCCTACGACATCTATTCAAGGCTGCTGAAGGACCGCCTCGTCTTCATCGTGGGTCCTGTCGAGGACCACATGGCGAACCTCGTCGTCGCGCAGCTGCTGTACCTCGAGTCGGAGAACCCGAACAAGGACATCCATCTCTACATCAACTCGCCGGGCGGGGTTGTCTCGTCCGGCCTGTCGATTTACGACACGATGCAGTTCATCAACTGCGACGTCTCGACCATCTGCGTCGGCCAGGCCGCCAGCATGGGCGCCTTGCTGCTCGCGGGCGGCACGAAGGGCAAGCGCTTCGCGTTGCCGCATTCGCGCGTCATGGTTCACCAGCCGAGCGCGGGCTACCAGGGGCAGGTTACGGACATCAGCATTCACGCCGAAGAGGTGCTCGAACTCAAGCGTCGTCTCAACGAGATCATGGCCAAGCACACGGGCCAGTCGATTGAGACGATCGAAGCCGATCTCGAGCGCGACAATTTCATGAGCGCCTCGGCTGCTTGCGAATACGGCCTGATCGACACGGTCCTGGCCCAGCGCGCCGAAATGGGTGATAAGTCCGACGATTGATCCCTTGTTTTTCAGCGGGTTACATGCTCCGGGTCTCGTTATGAGACCTGGTGCTTTGCACCTCGGTAACGCCCATGTAAACTACCAACCCAAGTCGTAAACGACTGATTTATTAAGTTACAAAGGCACTCTTTCATGAGCGACGACTCCCGCGGCAAGAACGAGGACGGCAAGCTTCTTTACTGTTCTTTTTGCGGCAAATCCCAGCACGAAGTCCGCAAGCTGATTGCGGGTCCTTCGGTGTTCATCTGTGACGAGTGCGTCGAACTCTGTAACGATATCATCCGTGAAGAGCTCGAAGACAGCGGCGAAACCGGCCAGGACAAGCTGCCGAAACCGATGGAAATCAAGGATGTGCTGGATGAGTACGTCATCGGGCAGCAACGCGCCAAGAAGGTTTTGTCGGTCGCGGTGTACAACCACTACAAGCGTCTCAACGACCGCCTCGATGAACGCAGCAAGGACGACATCGAACTCGCCAAATCGAACATCCTCCTGATCGGCCCGACCGGCTGCGGCAAGACGCTGCTCGCCGAAACTCTCGCGCGTCTTCTCAATGTGCCGTTTACAATCGCCGACGCCACGACGCTGACCGAAGCGGGCTATGTCGGTGAAGACGTCGAGAACATCATCCAGAAACTGCTGCAGAAGTGCGACTACGACGTCGACAAGGCGCAGACGGGCATCGTCTACATCGACGAGATCGACAAGATCTCGCGCAAGTCGGACAACCCGTCTATCACGCGCGACGTGTCGGGCGAAGGCGTGCAGCAGGCTCTGCTGAAACTCATCGAGGGCACGATCGCCTCGGTGCCGCCGCAGGGCGGTCGCAAGCACCCGCAGCAGGAATTCCTGCAGGTCGATACCGGCAACATCCTGTTCGTCTGCGGCGGCGCGTTCGCGGGTCTCGAGAAGATCATCATGGACCGCTCGACCAAGAGCGGCATTGGCTTCGTGGCCAACGTCAAGACCGACGAGGAAGACCAGAGCATCGGTGAACTCCTCCACGACGTCGAGCCGGAAGATCTCATTCGTTTCGGACTGATCCCCGAGTTCGTCGGCCGTCTGCCGGTGGTCGCGACGCTCGAGGAACTCGACGAAGACGCGCTCGTGCAGATCCTTCTCGAGCCGAAAAACGCACTGACCAAGCAGTATCGCAAGTTGTTCGAGATGGAAGGCGTCGAACTGGAGTTCCGGGATGACGCGCTGCGCGCCGTCGCCACGAAGGCGATGGAACGCAAGACCGGTGCTCGCGGCCTGCGCACGATTCTCGAAAACGTCCTGCTCGACACGATGTACGATTTGCCGTCGTCGACCAGCGCCAGAAAGGTCGTCGTCGACGAAGCTGTCGTGACGGGCGAGACCAAGCCCTACGTCATTTACGAGTCGGACGAGACGCCGACGGTCAACATCGAGCGGCCGACGGGCTCGGACGGCGCTTGAGTCTGTCGCTTAAGTCCTGAGGGCCGACGGCCGATAGAGTCAGTAAGCCAGCGGGCTTGAAATGCGGCAGGAAGGTCGCATTTCCGCTATCAGCATTTCAAACGAGGTCCCTTAAGTGTCTGAGCAAGATCTGATCTCTTCAATGGACGAAGAAACCACGGTCGACGATTCGTCGGGCGTTCCGGTACTGCCGCTCCGCGACGTTGTCGTCTACCCGCACATGGTCATTCCGCTCTTCGTCGGGCGGGAAAAGTCCATTGTCGCGCTCAACCGGGCCATGGATTCCGGCAAGCGCATCCTGCTGGTCGCCCAGAAACAGGCCGACTTCGACGACCCGCAACCGTCTGATTTGTATGAAGTTGGTACGCTTGCGACGATCCTTCAGCTGCTGAAGCTGCCCGACGGCACGGTCAAGGTGCTGGTCGAAGGCGGCGAGCGGGCGTTGATCGATCGCTTCAACGTTGCCGATCATTTCTCGGCCGAGATCACGCTGCTGGGCGATGAAGATCGTCACGACGAGCGCGAGATCGACGTCCTCGTGCGCTCGATCATCACGCAGTTCGAGCAGTACGTGAAGCTGAACAAGAAGGTGCCGCCCGAGGTTCTGACGTCGCTGTCGGGCATCGACGAGCCGGGCCGCCTCGCCGATACGGTCGCCGCGCACATGGCGCTCAAGCTCTCGGAGAAGCAGCGCATCCTCGAGATCCAGGACATCAAGAGCCGCCTCGAGCAGGTACTCGGCATCATCGAGGGCGAAATCGATGTGTTGCAGATCGAGAAGCGTATTCGCGGTCGTGTCAAGCAGCAGATGGAGAAGAGCCAGCGCGAGTACTACCTGAATGAGCAGATGAAGGCCATTCAGAAAGAGCTCGGCGAAATGGAAGACGCACCAAACGAGCTTGCCGACCTCGAGAAGAAGATCGAAGAAGCCGGCATGCCGAAGGAGGCGAAGGAAAAAGCCGTCTCCGAACTGAACAAGCTGAAACTGATGTCGCCGATGTCGGCCGAAGCCACCGTGGTACGCAACTACGTGGACTGGCTCGTCAAGGCGCCTTGGAAGAAACGCTCGAAGGTCTACAAGGACCTCAAGAAAGCCGAAGACGTGCTCGAGGCGGATCACTACGGTCTCGAGAAGGTCAAGGAACGCATCCTCGAGTACCTGGCCGTGCAGCAGCGCGTGAAGAAACTCAAGGGACCGATCCTGTGTCTCGTCGGACCGCCAGGTGTCGGCAAGACCTCGCTGGGCCAGAGCATCGCGCGTTCGACCAACCGCAAGTTCGTGCGCATGAGTCTCGGCGGTGTGCGCGACGAGGCCGAGATTCGCGGTCACCGCCGCACCTACATCGGGTCGATGCCGGGCAAGATTATCCAGAACCTCGCCAAGACGGGCGTGCGAAATCCGCTGTTCCTGCTCGACGAGATCGACAAGATGGCGATGGACTTTCGTGGCGACCCGTCGTCGGCCCTGCTCGAGGTGCTCGATCCCGAGCAGAACTCGACGTTCGCCGATCACTACCTCGAGGTCGATTTCGACCTGTCCGACACGATGTTCGTGTGCACGGCGAACAGCCTGAACATTCCGGCACCGCTGCTAGACCGCATGGAGGTCATTCGCATCCCGGGTTACACCGAGGACGAGAAGACCAACATTGCGTTGCGCTACCTCGTGCCGAAGCAGATGAAGGAAAACGGCCTCAGGGAAGACGAGCTGAAGATCACCGAGAGTGCGGTGCGCGACATCATCCAGCACTACACGCGCGAGTCGGGTGTTCGCAACCTCGAGCGCGAGATCTCGAAGATCTGCCGCAAGGTCGTCAAGTCGCTGTTGCTGAAGCCGCGCGATACCAAGGTGCTGGTCACGCCGAAGAGCATGGAGAAGTACCTCGGGGTGCGTCGTTTCCGCTTCGGCAAGGCCGATGAGAAGGACCAGGTCGGGCAGGTTACCGGCCTCGCCTGGACCGAGGTCGGCGGTGAGCTCCTGACCATCGAGGCGGCGACCGTCGGCGGCAAGGGCAAGCTGATTCACACCGGCCAGCTCGGCGAGGTCATGACCGAATCGATCCAGGCCGCGATGACCGTCGTGCGCAGCCGCGCCAAGGTTCTCGGCATCGACGAGGAGTTCCACCAGAAGCTCGATGTGCACATTCACGTGCCCGAGGGCGCGACGCCGAAGGACGGTCCGTCTGCGGGAGTTGGCATGTGTACGGCGCTGGTGTCGGCATTAACCGACATCCCCGTGAAGAGCGAAGTGGCCATGACCGGCGAGATCACGCTGCGTGGCGAAGTGCTGCCGATCGGCGGCCTGAAGGAGAAGCTCCTGGCGGCGCATCGCGGCGGTATTTCGAAGGTGTTGATACCCGTGGATAACGAGAAGGACCTCGCGGAAATTCCGAAGAACATCAAGGACAAGCTGACGATTGTTCCAGTGAAATGGATAGACGAGGTCATGGAGCATGCCCTCGCTCATCAGCCGGTTCCCGAGGGCCCGAAAAAGGATGCCGAGACAGAGGCGAAAAAGCCGGCTGACGAGGCAAAATCCGAGGACGTCGTCCGCCCCCACTAATACGCTGAAACCCGCGTGGTTAAAGGATTGTTGACCCTGTTTATGCCAGTAGGTATAAACATCGCAGCCTTGCGCGAGTGAGTTTGACATCGCACGGAGACGCGCCTGGCGATTCAGCGGATTGCAACCAGGGGGAGCTCGCTGGATTGATCTCAATGACCAATATCAATCTAAGGGTGAAAGTATGAACAAGGGTGAACTGATTGACTCGGTAGCAGGTAGCGCAGGTTTGTCGCGTGCCGATGCAACGAAAGCGGTTGATGCCGTTCTCGACAGCATCACGGGTACGCTCGCCAACGGCGGCTCGGTGTCGCTGGTCGGCTTCGGAACGTTCTCGGTGAAGGCTCGTGCAGCCCGTGCCGGACGCAATCCCCGCACCGGCGAAACCATCCAGATTCCGGCCAGCAATGTTCCGGGATTCAAGGCTGGTAAAGGCCTGAAGGATGCCGTAAACTAGCGCCCGCTTCGGGGCCGGGACAGGCTCCGATTGCGTTTGTGGGAGCGGCGACAGCCGTGAAATCAGGGTCTTGGCGACCCTGCCCGCAGCGGGGTGCTTAGCTCAGCTGGTAGAGCATCGCCCTTACAAGGCGAGGGTCGGCGGTTCGATCCCGTCAGCACCCACCAGATCCGGAGCGGTAGTTCAGTTG
>JANQGP010000460.1 GCA_028277265.1 Woeseiaceae bacterium
CAAGCCGCTATCCGCCGGGTAGTGTTCACCGACCTCGACGGGACGCTACTTGATCACGATACGTACGACTGGAAGCCTGCGGCTGGCGTTCTCGCGGAGCTCGGACAACGTGACATACCGGTGGTACTCGTCAGCAGCAAGACGATGCCGGAACTGGAGTGCCACCGTCGATCCCTGGCCCTGAACGGTCCCGTCATTGCCGAGAACGGCGCCGTCATCGACGTGCCGGCCGGCTATTTCGCGCACCCCGTCACCATCGACACCGTCTCCCCGGACCGGTCGGTTTTGCAGCGGCACTTCCACGAAATTCGTGAAGCTGGCGACTACGACTGCGTGTCCTTCGAGGAACTCGGCGATGCCGGTATCGCGGAGGCAACCGGCCTCAGCGCGGCCGGGGCGGCGCTCGCGAATCGGCGACAGGCATCCGAACCGATACAATGGCGCGACACGGAGGACCGACTGACCGACTTCATTGCCGAGGCCGAAGCGCGCGGGCTGCGTTGCACGCGTGGAGGCAGGTTCGTGCATCTCATGGGGACACACGACAAGGCCGATGCGATGATGACGCTGTGCGATGCCTTTCGCGAGAAATGGCCGAATACGTTTATCGAGAGTATTGCGCTTGGCGATGGGCCCAACGATCTCGGCATGTTGCGCGCTGCGGACGTGGCCGTTGTAATTCCGGGTCGACATGGCGTTCCGATGCCGCTTCGCGGCCACGAGCGGGCTCGAGTCGCGACGGACCCCGGCCCGGTGGGATGGGCCACTGCGATGCGGGAACTACTCGACACATGGCGATAGCAGGACAACATTGGCAAAACAGGGACAGGAAATGAGCGACTTCCATCAGAACGGCAAGATAACGACGCTGCACAACCTGACGCAGCGTCCGGTGACGGAGCTCGAGGAGGAGCTTGTCGGCTTTTCCCGCCATCGGCCAATCGGGCTCGTTTTGCCGTCGCTGTATTCCGAATTGGCGATGGACGCGCTGGAAAACATCGTTCAGGAACTGGTCAAGGTGCCGTATCTGGATCAGGTCATTATCGGTCTCGACCGGGCCGACGAACATGAGTACCGGCACGCGCTCGAGTACTTCGGCCGCCTACCGCAGGACTGCAAAGTGCTCTGGAATGATGGTCCGCGATTGCGCGCGATCGATGCCATGCTCGACGAGCACGGGCTCGCGCCGTCGCAACCGGGCAAAGGCCGCAATGTCTGGTATTGCTATGGCTTTGCGCTCGCCACTGACAGAATAGACGCTATCGCTCTGCATGACTGCGACATCAAGACCTATAACCGCAGTTTGCTGGCTCGCCTGGTGTACCCAGTCGCAAACCCGGGCTTCAGCTACGACTTCTGCAAAGGCTACTACCCGAGAATCGCAGAGGCGTCGCTGGGTGGCCGAGCTACCCGGCTGCTGGTGACACCGCTGATCCTCGCGCTCAAAGTCGTGTGCGGTCCGAGCCACTATCTCGATTTTCTGCACAGTTTCCGCTATCCGCTGGCCGGTGAGTTTGCGATGCGAAGCGACATGATCACCGACCTCCGGATTCCGACGGACTGGGGTCTCGAAATCGGTGTTCTGAGCGAGATGCACCGCAACCACTCCATGAACCGCGTGTGCCAGGCCGATATCGCCGACTGGTACGACCACAAGCATCAGGACTTGAGCGCCGAGGATGCGAGCAAGGGCTTGTCGAAAATGAGTATCGACATCTCAAAGGCCATGTTCCGTAAACTGGCGATCCAGGGTGAAACGTTCTCGCTGGACAAGGTTCGCACGGTCAAGGCGACGTATTACCGCATAGCACTCGATTTCGTGGACACGTTTGCCGCCGACGCCGCGATGAACGGTCTTCGCTACGACCGCCATGCCGAGGAAAATGCGGTTGAGCTGTTTGCAGAAAACATCGTCACGGCCGGTGCCGAGTTCATCGAGAATCCGATGGACGCGCCGTTCATTCCGCCATGGAATCGCGTGCTCAGCGCGATTCCCAATGTCCAGGAGCTGCTGATCGAGGCGGTCGAGCAGGACATGAACGAGTATTCGGGTTCAACAGGCTGCTGATCATGGGAGACAGTAAAGACGGAGCAAAGCGCCTGCGCGCCCGCGTGCGTGCACACCTCGATTTCATCTACGGCGAATCCAAGGCGAAGGACATCGTCGAACCGGTCATTGACGCGATGCGCTACGGGTCGTCGCTGAGCGAACCGGAGCCCTATCAGAACTACTGGGACGAATCGGACTGCTGGTTGATAACGTACGCGAGGAGTGTTCGTGAACCGGATGAGCCCGGTCTGAGAACCTTGAAGCGCTTCTGCGACAAATACCTGTCCGATGCGATCAACGGCGTGCATGTGCTGCCTTTCTATCCGTACAGTTCGGATGACGGCTTTGCCATCGTGGACTACGTTTCCGTGGACGACAGAGCCGGTGACTGGGAAGACGTCAATGAACTGGCAAAGGACTACCGGCTCATGGCCGACTTCGTGATGAATCACGGTTCTTCCCAATCCCAGTGGTTCCAGAACTTTCTAAAGCGAGTCGATCCGGGCAAAGACTATTACAAGGAAACAACCCCCGACGAAGACGTGAGTCAGGTCATCAGACCGCGTTCGACGCCGTTGCGGATCAAGGTCGAGACCAGCGATGGGGATCGCTGGGTGTGGTGTACTTTCGGCCCGGACCAGATCGACTTCGATTTCGCAAATCCAAAGGTCCTGGTGGAATTCGTCAAGATCATGCGGTTCTACCTTGAGCAGGGGGTGCGAGTGTTCCGGATGGATGCCGTGGCCTTTCTCTGGAAAGAGCCCGGTACGACTTCCATGCACGATCAACGGACCCACGAGATCATCAAACTGTTTCGGACGCTGGTCGACTTCTACGATCCGTCAACGATGTTGATTACGGAGACCAACGTTCCGAACCGTGACAACCTGACGTATTTCGGCAACTCGAACGAGGCGCATGCGATTTACAATTTCTCGCTGCCGCCGTTGCTGATCGACGCGCTGGTCACGGGGGACTGCCGTCACCTCAAGACGTGGATGATGAGTTTGCCCGCGGCACGCTACGGGACCGCCTACCTGAATTTCATCGCATCGCACGATGGCATCGGCTTGCGCCCGACGGCCGGATTGCTGTCGCTGGGTGAACGGGACCGGCTGATCGATACGCTGGGCAGTTTCGGTGGCAATGTTTCGATGCGAACGGGGCCCGACCATGCGCCGGAGCCCTACGAAATGAACATCAGCCTCATTGACGCGCTGGCCGGCACCACGGAGGGTCGCGATGAATTCCAGCTTGCACGCTTCGAATGTGCTCATGCGATCACGCTGGCGCTTGCCGGAATTCCGGCCGTCTACATTCACAGCGTGCTGGGCACGCCCAACGACTATGAGCGGCTCGCACAAACAGGCCGGTACCGTTCGATCAATCGACGCAGATGGTGGCTCGAGGAGCTCGAGGCATTGTTGAGTGATCCAGCCAGTCTGCAGGCCCGGGCATTCGACCGCATTACGACACTTCTCAAACTACGCCGCAAACAGAAGGCATTTCATCCGAACGCCATCCAGTTCACGATGCAACTCGGGCTCGAGATCTTCGGTGTGTGGCGCCAGTCCAATGATCGCGAGCAGAGTATCTTCTCCATCAGCAACGTCACGAAAGAGGCGCGAGACCTGGACCTGGATAACGTCAACCTCGTCAGTAACGAACGGTGGACGGACCTGATCAGCGGCGTGGAGATCCAGGAAGGCCAGAAGTCGCTGCGTCTCGAACCCTACCAGACGGTGTGGCTATCCAATCAGTAGCCCGTCAGGGAGTGATCGGAGCGAAAGGCTCACACTTGACGTCGCCGTGCATTATCTCGATGAAACTCGCCTCGGGGACCGGTACCCATTCGTCCTCCAGATTGCTCAATGGTTCGGAGACGATCGCTCTCGCATCCCGCGAGAATCGCCCCGCATCGGGAGCAATCTCCATGGTCCCCTCACGGCTGGCACTGTGATAGAGCGACCGTGACTCACCGCGCGTCGAATAGCGAACCGCGAAAAGCGATTCGCCGTTACTGACGCCGAGGGTCATTTGCAGGGCCTCGTCGACGCCGTGCCGTTCTGCCGCGTCTTCCACAAAACCGGCCATCCTCTCCAGCCCGGCCTTGACGTCGCCCATCATGCCGAAGGTCAGGGCGAGCATGAACAACAGCTCCGAATCCGTCGTGCCGTGGATGCTCGCGAACAGGTCGGGGGAAATGCCGAGCAGGAGGTCGCGACGCAGCAGGTCATACTCGTTCACCAGTCCGTTGTGCAGGAAGAGCCAGTTCTCGTAACTGAACGGGTGGCAGTTGGTACGTTGCACCGGAGAGCCCGTCGTCGCGCGTACGTGGGCCATGAACATGCGCGACTCGATCTGCGTGGCGAGCGCCTGCAGATTGCTGTCGTTCCAGGCTGGCCGGATATCCTTGTAGACGCCCGGCACCTCGCGTTGGCCGTACCAGCCGATACCGAACCCGTCGCCATTCGTCGTACTCAGCGGGTCCGATGCGTGCAGGCTCTGGTCGATCAGGGAGTGATCGGTCTTGAAGAGGACCTCGTCGAGAAAGATCGGGGCACCCGAGTAGGCGAGCCAGCGGCACATCGGCGGTTCCTTTGGTCGGACTTGGCGGCTCCTGACCAGAGTCTGGGGCTTGCGGG
>JANQGP010000009.1 GCA_028277265.1 Woeseiaceae bacterium
CGCTGGCGTCGAAACGCGCGGCTGTTCGGATCGAACGCGCTCCGCCCCGACGACCGGATGACACGGTGCCATGGCAGTTCCAATCCGGGCGGCGAGTGCCGCAGAGCATAGGCAACCTGACGCGCGCCGCGCGGGATTCCGGCGATCTCGGCGACCTGGCCGTAATTCGCCACTTTGCCGGCCGGAATGTCGGCAATCGTCTCCCAGATACGCCGCATACGCGTCTCGCGGTCCATCAACCGAGTCCCAGCCGCGCCTGGATCTCACGCTTGGCGTCGCGTAATACCGTGTCGCGATCCAGCGAGTCGAGGATGTCCTTGACGACCTTCTTGGGTCCGCCCTCGCCCCAGGACTTGCCCTCGGCAAGGTACTCGGCCGCCGCCTGGCCGACGAGATACGTGCTGTAGTACGCGATAGCGCCCTGCGCGCCCGCAGTCAGGATTGTCGACAAGCCGATCGTGCCGACCTTCAACGCGCTCGACACGAAGTGCAGCGCCCAGACCGTCCCCATGAGCGCTGCCGATTCCGCGACAATGACCCGCACGATCGAGCCTGCCTCCTTGCGATTGAGCGGCAGGTCGTAGACACGCGACAAGTGAACGACCATGCCAACGTCGATGAAGGCGGCGGCGAACAGGTCCGCGACGGGCACCGGATTGAAAGCGACGGCGATGCCTTTGGCGATACAGTAGGTACGCACGAGCTTCTCGCCGATCTCGCGCCGGGCGGCGAGTATCCGCCGGCCCACCTGGTCCGACAGATCGGCGGCGAACAGGCTCGCATTGAGCGCAGCGAGTGTCTTGCCCTCCGCTTCGAGAATATCCCAGAGCTTCAGGCGCAGCTCGGCCACGTCGGGTCGCCGGGCGCGCTCGGTCGTGGTCTCTTCACCGGCAGCGTCGACCTCGACGACGACCTGCGGGCGCGGCTGCGCCGCGGCAACGATCACGTGATCGGCGTCGATCAGCTTCCTCGTCTTGTCGCGAATCGCAGCCAGCAACGCATCGCGTTCCGATGCCGTGTAGAGGTCCGACTTGTTAAGGACGACGATCACCGGACGACCTTGTGCGAGCACGGCCTTCAGGGCGTCGAGTTCGGTTTCCGTGATATCACCGTCGAGAACGAAGATGACGAGGTCGGAGCGACCTGCGACCTCCTTCGCCAGCGCCTCGCGGTCTTCGCCGCCGGCTTCGTCGAGTCCGGGCGTATCGATGAGAAAGACGCCTCCGGCTTCGACTTCGCTCCATGCTTGCATCGTCGAGTACCGCGTTTCGCCGTGAAGCGGGCTGACGGAAAACCGCTCCGCACCGATCAGTGCATTGAGCAACGACGATTTACCGGTACTGACGCGGCCGAACACGGAAAGGTGCAGGTGGCCGTGCTCGATCTTGTCGAGCATGGCCTCGACGGCTTCGTAGTCGCGAGACAGGGATTCACGGACCCCTTCCGGAAGGCGATCGTCATTGACGAGCTCGCGCAGACTCTCGCGAGCCAGGCCGAGGTGGTCACCCCCCTCGCTGCCGCGTTCAGCCCTTCTTCTCTTCCAGGGCCATTCTGGCAATGCGGCCAACGCCCGCTTCCAGATACTCACTGATGCCTTCCTCGAATTCCTTCGCCGCAACGTCCGGCAGCAACTCGCCGTGGCGCGACAGCGTCTGCACGAGACTGCGCCCCAGCGCATCGAACAATAGTCCGTAAGCGACGGCGTGCGCCAGCCCGCCGGCCACGGTACCGAGACCCGGAAACGCCTTAAGGCCGTTTCCCGCGACGGCCAGCGACAGCGGCAAGGCTTTGCCCACGCGACTCTGGCTCAGACTCAGGAACTCCTCGACATCGAGATCGCGAGGCGCGGCGCCGTAAAGACGGCACAATGCCCGGGTCATGGACGTGCCGACATAGCCCTGGATCAGGATGTCCGTGCCGGGGCTGATGGCGGCGAGCGCACCGATGACGGCCTTGCGCGTTGCGCTGCGGATGATCTGTTCCGAGCGCTGCGCGCGATACGCCTGCTCGGCTTCGGCCAGACGCGCCGCGGCCATCTGAAACACGGCGCGCTCGCGACGCGTGTCGAGGGACTCACCCGCATCCGCGAGCATGCGATTGATCGCGACGACCAGAACGCCGATATCCGCCGGACGCGTCCGGCGTACCTGCCGTTCGCTGCCGTCCGCGGCGCGCTCGATGACATCGACTTCGCCGCCGGCGGTGACGGCCACCACGTGATCCCGCTCGACCTTGCCGCCGATCGCGTCGATGCGCTCGAGCAACTTGTGCATCAGCTCCGCTTGTTCGTCGGCGGAAAAACGGTCGGCCTTGTTGAGCACGAGCACGAGCGGTTTGTCGAAACCGAGCAGCGCCCTGACCGACTCCATTTCGGGACGCGTCAGGTCACTGTCGCAAACGAACAGCACGACGCTGGCGCGGCGGGCCTCGGTCGTTGCAAGCTCCGTCAGGCCCGCTTCGGTGCCGCCGATTCCCGGGACGTCGGTCAGCAGTATCTCGGCTCCCTCGTCGTTGCGCCAGCGATAGTGGCGAACGTCGTCCGTCGATCCGCCGACCACGTCGACGACGACGTCGGCGTCCGGGACCAGGGCCTTGATCAGCGAGCTCTTGCCCGAGCTGACCTCACCGAAGAAACACAGATGGATGGAATCCTTGCGCGATGCCAGTTCCTTGAGTTCGGCCTGGGCCTCGCTGACGTCGACGCCGGCGCTTTCGGCCTCGCGCATGCGCGACTCGATATCGTCCCGGGTCAGCGGCTTCGCCGACGCGGTCGGTGTCGGGGCGATCCGGCGTTTCACGACCAGGCGCCAGATCAGCCAGAGCGCGGCGAGCGCCAGCAGCACCAGGACACCGACGTAGGCAATGAGCAGCGCCTGCGGGCCCTCGTTGAGCCGGTCCCAGACGTTGAGCGCCGATTCGGAAATGAACAACAGCGCCCCGATCGCGATGACAAAGACGAGCAGGACGACGATCGCGATCGCGATGCGAATGAAACGGTCGAGTTTCATACGCGCAGGTTACATCAAATGCGCATCAGCCCGGCTGTCGATCCGGATCGCTTCGTTGGTTGTCCCCCGGGATAGCTTCAAGGGGCGCACCCGCCTTTAGCCCATGAATCCGAGATCGCGCTGCGCGAAATTAACGAGATTCGGCGCCACGACGTCGAGTTCCGTATCGGGAATGCCGAACCACTTCGCGAGCGTCGCGGCATACTGGTCCGCCGACGTCGACGGAACGAGGCGGCCGCCGCCGACATCCTCCGGGCCGTTCAGCGCGAGGGACGGGTAGCTGCCGTAGAGGTCGCCGCCGTTGACCGCGCCGCCGACGACAAGCTGGTTGCCGCTCCACGCGTGGTCAGTGCCGTCGCCGTTCGACGTGAGCGTGCGCCCGAAGTCCGACTGCGTAAACGTCGTGACGCTCTCGGGAATCGCGAGTTCATCGCGAACCGCCGTCTGGAAAGCACCGATCGCGTCGCTGATGCCGCCAAGCAGACCCGGCTGGTTCTCGTTCTGGTCGTCGTGCGAGTCGAAGCCGCCCGCCGCGACGAAGAAGATCTGCCGCTGCATCCGCAGCTCGTCACGCACCGCGATCAGCCGTGCCACCGTCTGCAGCTGCGTGCCGAGCTGCGACTGCGGGAATACCGTGCTGAACACCGGGGCGCTCTCCAGGGCCGCCGAAACACGATCCGCAGCATCGATCGCGCGGCGCTGGACGTCCCGGAAGCCGCGTTCGTAGATGGAGCCGTACTCGGCCTCCAGTACGCGCAGGAACGCAAGACGCTGCTCGTTGAGGATGTCGCCGGGCGTGGTCGAGAATCCCTCGAACTGAATCGGCCCGCCCGGGCCCATGACGTAGGCTACCGTCTCATCGGCCGACTGGAACAGGTTGGTGCCGAAAAGCGATGCGTTGGTCGACATCTGCTGGTCGGCCACGCCCGCGCGCATCAGATCGGCCATGCGGCCGGCCCAGCCCGTCTTGCTCGGCGCGTTGCCGCGCAACGAGGCCCACTGGTCCTGCTGGTCGTTGTGCGAAAAGAGCTGGGGCGGCAGTACCGCCGACCCCGCGAAAATCTCGTCTCGCGTCGTCGGCCGGATCAGGGGCCCGACGTTGGTGACGAACGCGGCCTCGCCGGACTGGAACAACCCGCGGATCGCACCCATCGACGGGTGCAGGCCGAAGTCCGGGCCGCTGGACGAAGCCGGCGTGATCGGCAGCAGGTCGTCCTGCAGCAACGCGAGGTTTTGCCGCGATGCAGCGTACGCGTTGTACTCCGCCGTCGTGTTCGGCACGAGCATGTTGAACGAGTCGTTACCGCCGAAAAGGAACACGCACACGAGCGCGCGATAGTCGGGGAACGGACCCAGGCCTCCGACGACCTGCGAATACGCGAGGCCTGGCGTGGCCGCGAACAGCGCGGCGGCGCCGCTGGTCCTCAGGAAATCACGTCTGTTCAGTGTCTTCATGGACTCTCTCCGCCTGGCGGCCCGGTGGAACAGTGTTTCAACAGGCTGCTAACGTTGGTAGGCGTACTCGGGCGAGGTGACGACGAAAAAGATTGCCTCAGCCGCACGAAGTGCCGTTTCGGTTTCCGGGATTCGCTCCACCATGCCGCGGATCTCGGTCCGCAGCGTATCGGTGATCTCGCCGCCCAGGAGCTTGCCCGCCACGATGTCGATCAGCGCATCGATATCGGCAGCAGCATCCATTTCCTCCCGGATGTCGATGTAGATCTGGTTGTCCTCGAGGTCCGGATTCGTGTGATTGAGCGCGAACGCCTGGAAGAACATGTAGTTCGTAAACAGCGTGTTGTTGTACTCGGTCGCGATCTCGAGTTCCGGTGCGACCAGACTGCTGTCACGAATCTCACCCGGCGGCGCATAGAACGGACTGAAGAAGTTGAACACCGATGGCGACTGTAACGGCCCCTGGCCGAGCAGGACGTACGCAAAGCCGAAAGGATATCCGCCTCCGTTGGATTGCGCGTCGTAGGCACGCCACAGTTGCGTCAGGCGCAGGAGCGGCTCCTTCAGCTTGCCGTCGATCTCCATGGCCAGATCGGGACGGGCTTCGGCGTCCATCAGGATCGCCTTGACGACCGCCCCCATGTCCCCGCGCACGCCAGCGCCGTTGTCATTGAATGCCTCGGCGACGCGTCGCACGTAGCCGGGCGACGGGTTGCTCGCGGTCAGGCGCTGGATGAGGCGAATCGCCATGAACGGCCCGACGTTGGGGTGGTTGAAGACGTTGTCGAGGGCGTCGGACAGGTCCTGCTCCCCCGATTGTCCGGCCGGCAGCACGGTGCCGTTCAGGAGCTTTTTCTCACCGTCATCGTGAAAATCGTCCCAGAGCTGCATCGGAAAATGCTGGCTCGATTGCGGCACGAGAAAGTCCGGCGGGTCGAATTGCGCGACGCCGGCCCAGGTCCATCCCGTGAACACGTGGGCAAAGCCCTCGATGATCGACTGGTCGTACGTCGGTATCGGCTCATTGCTAACGGGATCGCGTCTCAGCGTGCCGTCGACATTGAGCTCGACGAGACCGATCGAGAACAGCTGCATCAGCTCACGGGCGTAATTCTCGTCCGGTCGAATGTTCCTGACCGGATCCGGCTTCTCGTTGCCGAGCATCGACAGGTAGACGCCCATCGCGGGGTGCAGCGTCACCTCCTCGATCAGATCGCGGTAGTTGCCGAAGGCATTGCGTGCGAGCATGTCATAGTAGTCCGCCACCGCGAACGGCCGCCCCTGCAATGCACCGAGCTGTGACACGACCATGATCTCGGACAGCGCGAACGCGACACGCTGGCGAAGCTGGTCGCCGCCGTTGACCGAGTTGCGGAACCATACGTCGACTCTGTCGTTGTGAAGCTGCGCCATGAACTGCGGCGGCGGCAGCTGCAGCATATGCGGCAACTGCAGCGACGGCGGCCTGTTCATCTGGTCGTCGATCCAGGCTTCCCGGCGCATCGCGATGACGCGGCTGGCCTCGGCTTCGGTCGCGCCGAACGTCGCCTGGTTCAGTAGCTGGTAGGCCTCGGCCTTGGTGACCGGAGGTGGCGGAGGCGGTGGCGGGCCCGATCCACCGTCTCCCCCGCCGCCGCCACAACCGGCGATGCCGAGCATCATCGAAGCGAGCAATGAAACCAGTCTCGTTCTGTTCATGTTCGTGCCTCGTCTCGTCGCGTGCCGATCATTACTGCGCGTGCACGGATTCCAGGTAGCGAACCTGTTCCTCGGTCAGCAGATTCTTGAGGCGAACCAGCATGGCCATCTGCTTCTTCTTCACCTGGTTTTCGGCCAGCAACGCCCGGTCTGCGTATTCGAGCACCTTGTCCTCGTCGACCGGTGACTTGTCGAGCTCGAGCATGAGCGCCTGGTAGGCCTCCTGCATGTCCCACTCGTGCTCGGCGACGCCCGCCTGGACCTCGACCACCGCCGCACGTATGGCCGTGAACTGCTCCTTGCTGAGATTCAGCCGGTCGCGATTCTCGAGGATGACGTTCGGGGCAAACAGCCTGCCTTTGAACACATCCTTCGGATTCTCGTTCGCCAGCGCTGCCCCGTTGCCGAGGACGACGATCGCCAGCAGGCACAGGATTCTCTTCTTCATAGTAACGCCCCTCCATTGCTGTCGGTTGACTCGATCAGCACCGGAATATCCCGATATATGTCAATCGAGTGTTCGGGGAGCAGTACGTCGCTGGGCGCTACCCAGGACGTGCCCGTCACGAAGTCGTCCGGATCGATGTATTGCCAGTCCCCGCCGCGCGGCAACACCAGACTCGCGGCGACGGCCATGATCGCGGTTGCCGCGGCGATACCGTAGACCGCCCTGCGACGCCGTACGCGCACGGCGATCCGGGCCTCTGCCGCCGCATACGTGTTCGCGAACACGGGGACTCGTCCGGCCTCGCGGTTCGCCTGTTCCGCCTTGAGCGCCTCACGGATCGTGTTGTCGAATTCGGTCATCGGCCAGTTTGCTCCTCAGTGCTTTCTTCGCGCGGTCATAATGCGCACGCCCGGTTCCCGTCGAGACGCCCATGACACGGGAAGCCTCTTCAATCGTCATGTCTCGGCAAAACACGAGTTCCATGATGTCCCGCTGCCGCTGCGGCAGTCGCTGCACCGCGTCCCAGATTCCGCTCGTCTCGCCGGGCTCCACGGGCTGCGTCGCAGCATCACCGGACTCGGCACGCAGTTCGCCGGCGAGCCGCAACCTCGACGACATCTTTCGGTAGCGATTTCGCGCGAGGTTCTGCACGACGGCGAAAACGAACGTCCTCAGTGACGAAGCACCGTCGAAACGCGCTTTTCCGCTCAGAAGCTCGACATACGCCTGTTGCACGAGGTCCTCCGCGACTGCCTGCTCATAGTTGCAGCGGGAGAGGGCCCAGCCGAATACCTGGCCATGCATGGCTTCCAGTGCCGATCGAGATACGTGCGGGTTGTTATCCAGGACATCGCTGTCTCTCATACCCCCTCCCGATCATTTGTCGCACGGCCATACTGTTTATATGACGCCCACCCGCCCCGAGGTTACAGGCTTATGTAAAGCGACGAGGCGCCGGATCAGGCGCAGTGTTCGATTGACGGGGCGAATGCCGTGCTGCCGACACGGCAGCCGGCGGGGGTCAGGTGCAGGGTCAGCGAGATGGGTTCGTCGCAGGCCGCCGGGTGGAAGACGAGCAGGATGGTCACGCCGTGTTCGTCACAGTCGAGACGGTTCGAGACGCCCGCATCGCACTCGACGACGAAGCGATCATCGGCGAACGCACCCATTTCGTTGAGGTAGTAGAAGTAGGTCAGCACTTGCGCGCGCACGCGCCGCGCGAGGTTCTTGTCGGCGTGCTCGAAAACGGCCCATCGTGCCGCGCGCGAGATCGATTTGACGATCTGGAGGCACAAACGGCGCACGGGCAACTCGGTGAACCGGCGATGGGCTTCAGAGCCCCGGCCCATCGTGACCGAGCCGAACACCCGGGCGCGGCCAGCCGGACCATCGGCCACCACATTGAGTCCCGCACGATTGAGCAGGCGGGCCTCGTCGTCGTCGACCTCGATGTCGGCAACGAAGCGACGATGCAGGCCCATACCCAGCTGATTCAGGTCGTGCCATGGACCGCAGGTGCGATCGAGTTTGCAGAGCAGCGCCGCCAGGGCGCCGCCGGCCGGACGCGCGATATCTTCGCTACGGCGCTCGCGCACACGAGGAAAGTAGCCCAGCATATTGGAGCTGGCATAGCCGAGATCCCGCACACCGCGAGCCGCCTCCGCAGGTGTTTGCCATTCGGCCCTCGGGTCGACGATGAGCATCGCACCGCGCTCACGACAATAGAGTTCGGCCGCCAGAATGGCAGCCGGGCCGGTATCGATGCCTTTCCCGGGCGGCGGCAGGTACAGCATGTCGAAATGCTCGACCACCTCGAGCGCAAACAAGCCACTGCGTTCCCGGCGCGAGCCGATCAGGTCGTAGTCGGACAGCTCGCTGCCGTCGGTTCCGGCCTGTGCATGATCGATGTAGGAATCGACGGTGGCCTCGGGCCTGTGCGTCGGATACGGGTGCTCGACGCGCGTCAGTGTCGATGACGTCAGCACATCGCCGACGAACTGATCGGAGTCTTCGCGATAGGAGACCTTGCGGAACAACTCCTGGTCCTCGACGAGCCCCGTGCCGGGGTTCACGCGTTGCAGCGTCAGGTTGAACAACTCGTCGTGGCGTTCTTCGATACCGTCGTAGTCGACAGCCGCACGTATGAACTCGGTCGAACCCGGTTCGACGGCTCGCAACACGAGCGCGGAGCCGCTCGCGGGCACACAGAGCATCGCGCCGCGTGCGTCGTTCGCAACGCGCACGACATAGAGGTGCATGCCGCCATGGTCGAAGAACTGCCTGACGGACGGACCCAGGCTCGAACGAGTCCAGACATCACCGAATCGTCGCCGGAATTCGCCGAAGCTCTTGACGAGTACGGGAGTGTCAAGGGGGCCGCGAAGCGCACGGCCGACGAAAGCTGCCGTGGTCTCCGGCGACACATCGATGGGCTGATCCATCGCAGCGATTTCCGTGACCGTGATGCCACGATCGACTGCTTCCGACAAACCTGTCTCCGAACTCGGTCAGATTGGCATGCAGGAATTCTAATCCATTCGCGATCGCATGTGCACTTCGCTAATCTCGTGGCATGGGCGACTACCTAGCGGCCGCATTCCCGAACCTCGGCAGGCGTTTGCCGAAGATGCAGCTTGCCGAACTGCCGACCCCGCTCGAACGACACTCGATCCCGAACCGCGACGCCACGCACACGATACTCGTCAAGCGCGACGACCTGACCAGGGCCTCTTACGGCGGCAACAAGATCCGCAAACTGGAGTACGTCCTCCGGCGCGCCGCCGATCGGAGAGCGACGCGTGTCGCGACTTTCGGTGCCGTCGGCTCCAACCACGCGCTGGCCACGGCGATACTCGCACGCGATTCGGGCCTGGAATGCACCTGCTTTCTCGCCCACCAGCCGCCGACGCCAAAAGTGCCGTACGTGCTGAACATGCATCGCCGCCTGGGCACCGAGATCGTCCGCTATGGCGGTGGCATCGATTCACTGCCGCTGTTCCGGAAATACCTGCAGCACCGCAATACCTGGGTCATTCCGCTGGGCGGTTCGTCGTGGCTGGGCGCCGTCGGCTTCGTCAACGCCGGATTCGAACTCGCGGCCCAGATAGCCGAACAGGCGCTGCCCTGCCCCGACCGCATCTACATTGCCAACGGCACGATGGGCAGCGCGGCAGGACTCCTGCTCGGACTTGCCGCGGCGGAATTGCCGGCGGAGGTCCACGCCGTGCGCGTTGTCGACAACAACGTGGCCAGTCCTGCCGCCCTGGATCGACTGGTTCACAAGATCGCCGACCTGCTGAACCGGTACGACCCGGCCTTCGATGCCCGAGCCGCCGACCGCATACGTTTGCGCTGGCGCGATGAGTTCTTCGCCGGCGGTTACGCGAAGTCCGACGAGACGACGGCGCGGGCTGTCCGACAGGCCGGGACAAGCACCGGGCTGCGTCTCGAAACAACCTACACCGGCAAGGCGATGGCTGCGCTCCTGCATGATCTGCAGTCACCCGGCTACGACGGCGAGGGGCTTCTGTTCTGGAACACGCACAGCTCGAGAGCCCTGCCCGTCACGGCCGACAAACCGGACTCGCCCGGGAACATCCCGGACGAATTCTATGAACGCTACTACTGCGTCGACGCCTGAGGCGCGCTTGCGCGCCTTTCGATTTCTTCGGCAATCTCGACCAGGCGTTTCGTGACGCCATAGGGTGCTACGACGACCAGCACGTTGGCATCGCTCGACGCGGCGAGGTGTCCCGCCTTGGGCACCATGGGTCGAAGCAGCGGCACGAGCTTGGGCGCGTGCGCCCGGGACAGACCGACGACACGGGAAACCCATTCATCGTCCTCGATGCCGTCGTCTTCTGCGCGCAAGAGCGGCAGTTCGTATTGCCTGATGTTGCTGACGGGAACGATCCTGACCGCTCGGCTCGTCGGCGCTGCTGCCAGGCCGTTGTTGCGCAGCACCGTCAACAGCGTCGCATAATCGATGTCGCGAGTCCCGACGGTACCGACCACGACCTCGGCCGGAACCCGGCGGTCGACCAGAAACCCCTTTCCGGACTTGCGCGCGACGGTGTCGAGCAACTCCTTGAGCTCGACGGGCTCGTGCGTTGCGGGGTGCGGTTGCCCGGAGGACTGTCCCTCCTCCGCGAAAACCGCGAAACCCACAAGCGTCAGTGATAGCAGCACAATGGCAA
>JANQGP010000177.1 GCA_028277265.1 Woeseiaceae bacterium
CTTCAGGCCCGTCTGGCCGCCCATCGTCGGCAGCAACGCGTCCGGGCGCTCCTTTTCGATGATGCGCGCGACGGCGGTCCAGTGAATCGGCTCGATGTAGATCGCGTCGGCCATTTCCGGGTCGGTCATGATCGTCGCGGGGTTCGAATTGACGAGAATGACGCGGAATCCTTCCTCGCGCAGCGCCTTGCAGGCCTGGGCCCCGGAATAGTCGAACTCGCAAGCCTGGCCGATGACTATCGGCCCGGCCCCGATGATCAGGATGCTCTCGATGTCTGTGCGTTTCGGCATCTCGAATCAGCCTCAGGACGACAGCATGGCTTTGAGCCCGGTCTTCTTCCGCGCGTCCATGCTCTGGATGAAACGGTCGAACAGCGGCAACAGGTCGTGCGGTCCCGGACTGGCCTCGGGGTGACCCTGGAAGCTGAATGCCGGTCGATCCGTCAGCGCGATGCCCTGCAGTGTGCCGTCGAACAACGATCGATGCGTCGGCTCGACATTGTCCGGCAGCGTCGCTTCATCGACCGCAAAGCCGTGGTTCTGGCTCGTGATCATGACTTGCCCGGTCGCCAGATCCTGTACCGGGTGATTGGCACCGTGATGCCCGAACTTCATCTTCTCGGTCTTCGCGCCCGCGGCCAGGGCCAGCAGCTGATGACCGAGGCAGATGCCGAACACCGGAATGTCCCTGGAGAGGAACTCCCCAATCGCGTTAATCGCATAATCGCAGGGCTCGGGGTCGCCCGGGCCATTGGACAGGAATATGCCGTCCGGCGCGAGTTCGAGCACGTCTTCGGCGCTCGTCATAGCGGGCACGACCGTCAGACGGCAGTCGAGATCGGAAAGCAGTCGCAGGATGTTGCGCTTGACGCCGAAGTCATAGGCGACAACGTGGTACGGCGCTATGCGGCGGCTCATGATGCGCTGGGGCTGGCCGAAGCTCGTGCCGTGGCACCACTGGTAAGGCTCGGCGGTCGTGACGAACCTGGCGAGATCCATGCCGGCGATACCGGGGAACTTGCGCGCATGCTCGATAGCCTTCTCGACAGGCTGCCGACCCGTCATGATGCAGCCCGATTGGGCACCCTTTTCCCGGATAATGCGCGTCAGCTTGCGCGTATCGATATCGGCAATCGCGACCGTGTCGCCCTGCTTCAGGAAGTCGGAAAAGCTGCGTTCGGAACGCCAGCTGCTCGTCAGCATGGTGCCGTCGCGGATAATCAGGCCGGACGCGTGAATCTTCGACGATTCCATATCGTCGCTGTTCGTACCGGTGTTGCCGATGTGCGGGTATGTCAGCGTGACGATCTGCCGACAATAGGACGGATCCGTCAGGATCTCCTGGTAACCGGTCATGGCTGTGTTGAAAACGACTTCGCCGATCGTCTGCCCGTCGGCGCCGATTGAGGTCCCGTGGAACACGGTACCGTCCTGGAGTGCAAGTATTGCAGGCGTGCTCAAGAGCGACCCTCAGAATTGATCCGTACAGCGATCACGTGAGGTCGAGGCCGCGAAAAAGTCGTTTTCAGATGCAACAAAGCGGAAGGATCCGACCTTCCGCTCAACGCGTTCTTCGCCGACCGCCCAGCGATCCGGCGTAGTGTACTGAAGCCACTCAGCCCGATCAATGTCAGAACAACAGGTCACGCATCCTGTAGAACCCGGGTGGCTGCGAGACGACCCACGCAGCCGCCCGCACGGCGCCGTCGGCGAAGACCTCCCGCGTCGTGACGCTGTGTGCAAAAGTCAGCCGTTCGGCCGGCGATGCCATGACCACCTCGTGGTCTCCGGGCACTTCACCGCGACGCTCACTCGTGAATTCGACGGAACCGGTACCCGTTTCGCCCCGGGCCGCTGCGACGGCCTCGCCGAGGTTCAGCGCCGTGCCCGATGGCGCGTCCTTCTTGTGCACGTGATGGACCTCACTGATCCTGACCTCGAAATCGGCGCCCAGCGATGCCGCGGCTTCGCGGACGGCGCGCTCGAGCACGGCAATGCCAAGACTCATATTGCGGTCGTAAACGAGCGGGATCGAGGCGGCCGCTTCCTCGATCTTCGCCATCTGGGTCCCGGACAGGCCGCTTACGCCGCAGACGAGCGGCTTACGATGGCGCAACACCGTGCCGATGACCTCGTCGTTTGCCTCGGGCAGGCTGAAATCGATCAGGACGTGGGCGTCCGCGACGATCGCATCGAGGTCATCGCCCCGGCCCCAGATACCTGCACATTCGAGCTGACCGTGGTTGTCGAGAACCGAGGCGATCGATTGCCCCATGCGCCCCGCGCCGGCAATCGCAACGCGAATCATGAACTGATGCGCTCGAAGAATCGTTTCACGGTGTCGAGCCAGCCTCCCGCACGCGGACTGTGCCGTTCGCCCCCGGCCTGCAGCGAGCCCTCGAACCGCTCGAGCAGATCTTTTTGTTCGGCAGTCAGGTTCACGGGCGTTTCCACTGCAACCTGGGCAAACAGGTCGCCCTGGCGCGGATCGCGCACCGTCACCACGCCCTTGCCCCGGAGGCGGAATACCTTGCCCGACTGGGTGCCGGCCGGCACCTTCAGCGAGACGGTACCGTCGAGGGTCGGCAATTCGACGTCGCCACCGAGCGTGGCGGTCGCGAAACTGACCGGCACTTCGCAGGAGAGATTGGAACCATCGCGCTCGAAGATCCGGTGCGGCTTGACGCGTATCTCGACATACAGATCGCCGGGAGGGCCGCCGTTGCGACCCGCCTCGCCTTCTCCGGACAACCGAATGCGATCGCCATCGTCCACGCCGGCCGGTACCTTGACCGCCAGCGTACGGGTCTTGCGCACGCGGCCACGACCATGGCAATCAGGGCACGGATCCGCAATCGTCGTGCCCGTGCCTTTGCAGACGGGACAGGTCTGCTGGATAGAGAAAAAACCCTGCTGCATGCGAACCTGCCCGCTTCCGCCGCAGGCCGAACAGGTGACCGGCTCGGTTCCCTTGCGG
>JANQGP010000242.1 GCA_028277265.1 Woeseiaceae bacterium
ATCCAGTTCGCGGCGGCCGCCGCATCGGGCGTCTGGGAAGAGGACGACTTTCTGGGACTCGAGGCGGATACCACCGACGACGGCGACTTCGACACCGTCATCGCAGAGTTCGCCGCCGGCGGCCCACCGGGCGACGACCTCATCCTCGTCGGCGTTTCACCGGTGCGCAGCCTCGACCCCGTCTTTGCCGACTTCGTCATCGATCTCGAAACGCTACTTCCCGCCGATGCCGGACAGTCCATTCGCGTTCGCCTGGTCGCCATGACGAACGGCCCCGACAAGGCCATAGCGTTCGATTCTCTGCGCCTCATCGGCGAGCCGGTGTCATCCGCCGGTCAGGGCGCGCGGCCGACGCAAGCTTCAGAATCCGAAGCGGGCAAGCGCTTCGTCGAGCCCGGCAAAGGACTCGATGCTCACACAGGATTCCCGGTCGACCGTTCCGTAACCATGCTCGACAAAGATGAACGGGACGCCCGCGGCGGTCGAGGCACCGAAGTCGTTCGGTGAATCTCCGATCAACACGGCATCATCCGGCGTAACGGCAAAATGCTCGAGCGCCAGATGCACCGACTCCGGGTCGGGCTTCTTGCGCGACACGCGATCCCCGCCGATCACAAGCTGGAAATACGTCTCGATGCCGGCGAGCTGCAGCGTAGCGTCGGCCAGCGCCTGGCGCTTGTTCGTGACACAGCAGCATCGAACGCCGCGTTGCGTCAGTTCCTCGAGACTTTCCACGACGCCGGCATAGACGTGTCCGCGGTCGAGCGTATGTGCGGCATAGTAGTCGAGGAAAGCCCGCAACGCTTTGCGATGAGACAGCCGATCGTTCAGCGGCACACCTGCGTTCGCGAGAGCACGACGGACCATGACGTCGATGCCGTTGCCGATCCACCGACGCGCCCTGGCTTCGCCTGCAGCGGCGCAGCCGAGCGTCTCGAGCGCCGCATCCGTTGCCGCAGCAAGATCGGGCGCCGTATTGACCAGCGTGCCGTCGAGATCGAACAGCAGCAGTTTTTCCGCTACGGGCACGCCGTCTTCTAAAAGACCCGCACCGCGCAGTCTGCCGGCGCGGCCAGAAGTTCCTCCAGTTCGTCGTCGAGCCTGAGAAGCGTCAGAGACGCGCCCGCCATTTCGAGCGAGGTGCAGTATTCGCCGACATAACTGCGAACGATCTCGAGCCCGGTGTCCTTGCAACGCAGCGCGGCTTGCCTGTACAGCACGTACAACTCGCTGATCGGCGTGCCGCCGAGGCCGTTGATCATCAGTGCGACCCTGTCGCCGGACTCGAAGGGCAGATCGCCCGCGACCGCGTCGTACATCTCGTCGAGAATCCTGTCCGCCTCGACCAGCTTGTCACGGCGGCGCCCCGGCTCGCCATGGATGCCGACACCCACTTCTATCTCATCGTCGCCGATGTCGAAAATCGGCGTACCCTTGGCCGGCGGCGTGCAGGAGGTCAACGCGACACCCATGCTGCGAACCTGGCCGTTGACCTTTGCAGCGAGTTCGAGCAATTCGTCGAGGCTGGCCCCTTTTTCCGCCGCGGCACCGCAGGCTTTCATGACGAAGAAGTTGCCCGCGACGCCGCGCCGGCCCGTCGTGTACGAACTGTCCTGCACGGCCACGTCGTCGTCGATCACGAACTGCTTGACGTCGATGCCCTCGGCCTCCGCCATTTCAATGGCCATATCCCAGTTCATCCGGTCGCCCTGGTAGTTATTGATCAATACCAGCACGCCCTTCAGCGAGTTCATGGCCTTGATGCACTCGAGGCAGTAGTCCATCGGCGGCGCCGAGAACACGCCACCCGGTGAAGCGGCATCGAGCATGCCTGGACCGACTGCCATGATGTGGGCAGGTTCGTGCCCGCTTCCGGAACCCTGCACGATCGATACGTGATCCGGGCTGGGCCGGTCGGCGCGGGAGATCAGATTGTACTTCGGCTCGTAGTTGAACATCCCCGGATTGGCGAGATGCACGCCTTCCATCATTTCCGCTACGAAGTTCTCGGGATCGTTGACAAATTTCTTCATTTTCTCGCCCCTGTTGGTCTTATCTGTTCATTGGCTCTCGGATACGCCGAATTCGGCCGAGATATCGTTGAGCATCGTCGCGATCGCGACGATGCCGGGATCCACGGTGCCCTTGCTGCGTTCGCCCGTAAACGACTGGCGGCCACGCTTCGCCGTCCAGTCCCTGGTCCGCTCGATGGCTTCGTTGGCGACACGCGTACACTCCTGCAAGGCCTTGCGCGTGTCGTCGTCATCGTTCGCGGCGGCATCGGCAAGCACTTTCTGGATCGGGATCAGCGCGTCGAGCAGGGTCTTGTCGCCCTCCTCGGCACCGCCGCGTTTCTTGATGCCGTCGATGCTCCCGGCGAGCATCTCGGCCAGGTCGCCCAGCGTCAGCTCGTCTTTCTCCTTAGACAGCATGCCAGCGCGCATGAAACCGGTGCCCCAGATAGGCCCGGAACACCCGCCGACATTGCTTGTTATCAGGACGCTGACCTTGAGCAGGAAGCTGCTGATCGAACTGCGATCGAGATCATCCCATTGTTCCTGCAGGGCCTTGAAACCGCTGCCCAGTGACACGCCGAAATCCGCATCTCCGGCGGCAGCATCGAGCTCGGAAAAGTACTGGATGTTCTGCAACGCCGTGGCCGCCGCGGTCTGTACGGCGCGCTCGACATCGTTGATCGTTATTTGTGTCATCGCTCGCTACGTCCGGATTGAGTAAAGAGTCACAAGAGCCCGCGCAGGTCGTCGAGGTGCACGCACTCGCCGGGCGGGTCGCCGAGTTCCGGTACGACGAGCGCCGCCTCCGAAAAATCCTCGTCCTCTGTATAGGTGCTTTTCGTCACGATGCAGGTTAGTCCGGCGCCCGTGGCCGCGAGCAGTCCCACCCGGCTGTCCTCGACCACGACACAGTCGTCGGGCTCCAGGCCGAGTTCGGCCCGGGCCTTGAGGTAGATCTCGGGATCGGGTTTCTTGCGACTGACGACATCGCCCGCGAGAACGAGGCCGAACGCCGCGGCACGCTCCTCGCCCATCAGCGACAAGGCGCCGCGGACCGACTTTTCCGCCGAGGTCGAACACACGGCCAGCGTCATGCCGTCCTCCCGCGCCTCGTCGACGATGCGGCTGATTCCCGGGCGCAGCGGCAGCGTACCGCCGACGAGCAATTCGCCGAAGATCGCCGTCTTGAGCTTGTGCAGCCCGGCGATGAACGCATCGCGGTCCTCGCCCGCCGCGTCAGGCCAGCCCGTCTCGTCGAAGTAGTGGCGCATTCTCTCCTTGCCGCCGGCAACTTCGAGCAACCTGCCGTACTGCGCTTCGTCCCAACGGGCATCGATGCCGGAACGCTTGAAGGCCTCGTTGAAAGCCACGCGATGGCCGTCGCGCTCCGTGTCGATCAGGACACCGTCGCAGTCGAATATCAGTGCTTTCATCGATCTCGCCCTATGCGACTTTGTCCCGCATTTCGGCACCGTGGCCCGCGCTGCCGAACCTCTTCATGAAATCGATGAACAGGTTCTTGCACGCATCGAACTGCGCGCCCAGCACCGACAGAGGTTCGTAGTCGTTGGGGTTGTCCCTGTTGTGCTGCACGAAACTGTCGATGAAGACGTGCTTGAGGTTTGTCGAGATGTTGATCTTCGAGCAGCCGAGCGCGATGCAGCGACCGAAGGTCTCATCGGACAGGCCCGTGCCGCCGTGCAGCGCCATCGGCACGCCCGTCCGGCGATTGATGTCCTCAATCAGGTCGTACTGCACGTCGGGCTCACCCTTGTAATAGCCGTGCAGCGTTCCTATCTGCCCGGCGAAAGCCGACAGATTCAGCTCTCTGCAGAATCGTTCCGCCTCGTCGGGATCGGTGAATCGGACCGAATCCGGGTCGACGACGAGGTCTTCCTCGACGCCGCCGATCTCCCCGACCTCGGCCTCGACGCCGCCGCCGGCCGCGGTCGCCCAGTCGACGACTTTCCGGGAACGTTCGAGGTTCTCCTCGAACGGCAGGTCCGAGGCATCGATCATGACGGAGGTCCAGCCCG
>JANQGP010000149.1 GCA_028277265.1 Woeseiaceae bacterium
CGACCCGTGTCGCAGTCACGAACGCCGTCGCCTACGCGGCCATTACGGACGCAGCGGCAACGCCGCGGCGCAATGCAGTCGCCATCGAGAAATGCAACGACTGCCACAGCCAGCTCGCCATGCACGGCAATAACCGGACCGACAGCATCGAGGTCTGCGTGGCCTGCCACGCGCCGAACGCGACCGATATCAACCGTCGCGCCGGCCAGTGCGCCACCGAACTCGGTACCGACGACGTAACGGTCGACATGAAGGTCATGATCCATGCCCTGCACGCGTTTGCCGTTACCGGGCAGGCCTACGAAGCCTGCGGATTCAGCCCGTTGCCCGACGACGGCCGTCCGCACACGTTCGACTTCGTCTATCCGGGCAGGCTCAACAATTGCGAAGGGTGTCACGTCGAGGATGGCTTCTACCCGGTCGATCCGTCTGCGGTGCTTGCAACGACCGTTGACGCCAATACGGTCGGAGACGTCACGGACGATGTCGCCGTTTCGCCGAACACGGCTGTTTGCTCGTCCTGCCATGTCAGCGATCTTGCCAGGAATCACATGATCCAGAATGGCGGCGATTTCGCGGCGGGCAAGGACGCGAACAGCACGACTGTGTCGTCGGGTGCGGAGACCTGCGCACTCTGCCACGGTCCTGGCGGGTCGTCCGATACGGCGGATGTCCACGGCGTCGGCGAATTCCTGTTCAACTAGGGCGGGAAGATGCTGAGCACAACCACGGCAAGATGCACCGCCGCTCTGGCGATGGCCCTCGTGGCCATCGCCTGGGCCGGCACCGCGGCAGCGGAGGAAAACTACAGCCGCAAAGGCGCCGATACCTGCTTCCAGTGCCATGACGACCAGGCCACGCTGGCGGTCTTCCGCAGCAAGCACGCCGACCCGCGCGACCCCAACGCGCCATTCGGCCACGGCCAGTTGCAATGCGAAGCCTGCCACGGCCCGGGCGGGGATCACGCCGGGCGCGTGCGGCGCGGCCAGGAACGCCCGGCGATACCGGCGTTCGATGCCGGCTCGGCGCTGTCTGTCGCGGAACAAAACGCGTTTTGCGTCGAATGCCACCAGTCGGACACGGGCGTCGCGTGGCACGGCAGCACGCACGACATCAATGAGGTGAGTTGCGCCGGGTGTCATGTAGTCCACGCAGAGCGCGACCCGGTACTGGCGACGTCGACGCAGGCCGAGGTCTGCTTCGACTGCCACCAGCAGCAGCGCACGCAGTCAATGAAACCGTTTGCACACCCCGTGCGCCAGGGCAAAATGGATTGCACGAGCTGCCACAGCCCTCACGGCGACTCGGCCGACACGCTGCTGGCGCGCAACGACGTCAACGGCACCTGCTACGACTGTCACGCCGAAGTGCGTGGCCCGTATCTGTGGGAACACGCGCCTGTCGTGGAGGATTGCGGCAATTGCCACGATCCGCACGGCTCGAACCAGCCGGGCATGCTCAGCATGCGTGCGCCGATGCTGTGCCAGAGCTGTCATTCACAAGCCGGCCACCCGAGCATACCGCAGGATGCGCGCGGGCTGCCCGGAAACGTGCCGTCGAACCTGTTGCTCGGCCAGTCCTGCATGAACTGCCACGAGCAGGTACACGGGTCCAACCACCCGTCCGGCTCGAAGCTGATGCGATAGGAGCGAAGCGATGATGAACAAGACCATCTCAACACGCCGCACCCTGATCGCACTCGCAATGCTGCCCGCGGCCGGTATGGCACAAGTCGACACGAGCGACTGGGCCTGCGAGTCCTGCCCGTTCGACGAAGGTTACCGCGCCAGCGTCGATGTGGGCGCGATGGCCATCGACGACGATCAGGCGCGTTTCGGCAACTACACCGGCTACGATGAGAACGCTACTTACGCGCGCGTCGACGGTTACGGCCGCTACAACGGCGATGGCTATCGCCTCGACTACGTCATCGAGGATCTCGGTCTCGATTCCCGCGCGTTCGACCTGTCGGTGGGCAGCGCAGGCAAGTTCGAGTTCCGCCTGGGGTACCGCGAGCTGCCGTATCGCCGCTTCGATACGACCAGAACGGTCTTCGTCCCGACCTCGGGCGACGTCCTGAGCCTGCCGCCCGGCTGGGTCGCGGGAGGGACGACCGCCCAGATGACGCAGCTGTCGTCGTCGCAACGCCGAACGCTGATCGGCACGGACCGGCAAAACCTCGACGTCGGGATTGACTGGAGTCCGGTCGAGGCGTTGACCGTATTTGCCGATTTCCGACGGCAGACCCGCGACGGCATCGACATTACGAGCGGTACGTCGTTTGCCCAGGCATCGCTGCTGCCCCGCTGGATCGATTTCGAGACCGACCAGGTGGATGCGGGCGTGCGTTACACAACCGGCAATGCGAGCCTCACGCTCGGCTATTACGGGTCCTTCTTCACGAACAAGAACCCGTCACTGACGTGGGAAACACCGTTCGCGGCTTCACCCGAAACCGACACGCTGCAGATAGCGCGCGAACCCGGCAACGATTTCTCGCAGGTATCGCTTTCCGGTACATACGTGCTGGAAACCTGGAACACCGTGCTCGCATTCTCGGCGGCGACCGGCCGCGGCGAACAGGACGAGGCGCTGCTGCCCTACACCGTGAATCCCGGGATCGTCACGACGGCCCTGCCGACGAGCACGCTCGATGCGCGTGTCGACACGATCGACTACGCGTTCACGCTGACCTCGCACCCGCTCGACAAGGTGCGTGTCAAGTTCGCCTACCGCTACAACGAACGCGACAACAAGACGCCCGTCTATGACTGGAACCGGGTCATCGTCGACCTGCTGTCGTCCGGGGACATCGAACAGAACACGCCGTACAGCTACGATCGCGGCCATATGACGCTGAGCGGCGAGTACGCATTCTCACGCGAGTTGCGTGTCTCGGCAGGCTATGAGCGCAAGGAAGTCAACCGCGACAATCAGGAGGTCGCCGAACAGATCACCGACACGGGTTGGGGGCAATTGCGATGGAAACCCGTCGCGTGGCTCGACCTGCGCGCTAAGGGCGGCGCGTCGCGGCGTGGCGTCGAGCGATACGACGAATCGGTCGCGGTGAGCTTTGGTCAGAATCCGCTGTTGCGCAAGTACAACCTGGCTTACCGATACCGTGAATTCGGTGAGGTTGTCGCCTCGATAACGCCGGCTGAATCTCCGCTGTCGTTCTCGGCCAGCACGCTGTTCGCCGACGATGATTACAAGGACTCTCTGGTCGGCCTCAATGGCAGTGAGGAATTCCGGGCAACGGCGGATCTCAGCTGGACCGTGTCCGAGAGCGCAGCCGTGTACCTGGTCTGGGGGTACGATGCGATCGATGCCCATCAGACCGGGGCCGAGAGCTTCGGCTTCTGGGACTGGAGCGCCTTCCACGAGGACAGGTTCGATCACATCGGTGCGGGCA
>JANQGP010000171.1 GCA_028277265.1 Woeseiaceae bacterium
ATACGCACCGCAGCACAGTGCTGGCGGGCGCAAGCAGTCGGCTTGCCGATTCCAAGGATCATTCCTTCGTGGCGGCATAACGGCGCGCCGCCCGGCGCCTGATCGCATTCATTGCGAACAGGGCGACTGTGTTCGAAATGATCTGCGCGCGCATCGAATCGAACGGATCAGTTTCGGAAGTGTGAGGGATTTCACACTTCTTTCGTGAAGCCGCTCACAGTCGCCAGTCCCTTTAGATTCGCGGGCTTGGGAGCAATTTCCCGGATTGCGACGACGTCGCTTATGTCAGGTTGGAGATCCGGATCGAGTGTCGGCGTTCGAAACGGATCAATGCGGCCTTTCGATCGAAAGCTTTTTCATCTTCGAACGCAGCGTGCTCGGCGGCAACCCGAGTTGCGCTGCGGCGCCTGACGGTCCGGATATTTTCCAGTTCGTCGCCTCGAGAACGGAGAGGATATGCTCGCGTTCCACGAGCTTCAGGTCCGCAATGGTCGAACTGATGATTCGCGGCGCGCCTTCATCCTCATCAGAATGTTCGACAAGGGGTTCTGCGAGCTCGACAATCTCGCCCTTCGAGGAAATCAGCGCACGCTGGACGATGCCCTCGAGTTCCCGAACGTTGCCGGGCCAGCGGTAGACACGCAACTGGTGCATCATCTCGGCGGAGATCTCGCTGACATGACGACCGAGCCGCTGACCGTGCATCCGAACGAAGTGCTCGGCAAGAAGCTGGATGTCGTCACCACGATCACGCAATGGCGGCAGATCGATCGGGAACGTGTTGATCCTGTAGTAGAGATCGGATCGGAAAGCACCTTGATCGACGGCCATCTGCAAATCGCGGTTGGTCGCTGCAACGAGTCGAACGTCGACACGAATGGTCTCGCTGCCGCCCAGGCGCTCGAATTCGCCTTCCTGCAAGACACGCAGCAGTTTCGCCTGCAGTTCGAGTGGTATCTCGGCGACCTCATCGAGAAACAGTGTGCTGCCGTCGGCAAGGTCGAAACGCCCGCGCTTGGTACTCGCGGCGCCGGTAAAGGCGCCTTTCTCGTAGCCGAACAACTCACTCTCGACCAGGTTGGCCGGCAACGCCGCGCAGTTCACTTTGACGAGCGGGCGGTTCTTGCGGTCGCTGATATCGTGTATCGCCCGCGCGATGAGTTCCTTACCCGTCCCGGTCTCACCCATGATCAAAACCGGTGCGCGCGTGGGAGCGACCTGTTCGACAAGTTGCAGGCAACGCATGACCCCGCGACTCCGGCCGACGAAGTCGTCGAACCCGTGTGTCAGCTCGATCTCCTCGCGCAGGTAGATGTTCTCGGCTTCGAGCCGCTGCGTCGCGCGCTGCAGGCTGGACAGCGCGTCGTCGAGGGCCCGGCGTGACCTCAGGCGCATGACGAAATTGACGAAGATCTCGGCAATCACGGTGATGTCGGCAATGTCCTGCTCACGCCAGGCCTGGTGCTCTCGCGTGCGGGCGAACGTAATCCCGCCAACGACGTCGCCGCCGGCCGTCAACGGCAACGCCAGCGCCGATTTCGCGCCCACATCTAGCATCGAACGCTGGTCCGTACCGAACTGGCTCGACAGCGCATCGACATCGTCGATCTGAACGGCCTTGCCCTCTCGCAATCGAGACACGAATCCCGGGTAGCGCTTTAGCGACATGACGGGGCCGAACGGGTTGCCTTTCGGGCTATAGACGTAGGCGACCTCCGCTTCCTCGAGCTGCGGCTTCAACCAGAAGATGACCGAACGTTGTGCGTTCAGGTACCTGCACACCAGGCCCATGCAACGCAGCACTTCGTCGTCGGCCTCGTCATCGGGCGCCTTGACGAGGCGTGACGACAGGTCCGCGACCAGCGCGTGGAATTCGTTACGCCGCGCCAGCGCGGCCTTGGTTTCCCGAAGATCTCGGACGTAGTTCTCGACGGCCCACATTCGATACAGCCGACCATTGCGCACATCACCCGACAGGTTGACGTTGAGGGTGCGCGATATCCCCAACGAATCGGTGAACCGAAAGTCGTAATCTTCGAGACGGTAGCCGTTCCTGACGAAAGCGCCGAAGTACGCCTCGTGCGCTTCCGTATCCCCGCTGCTCTCGAGGTCACCCAGGCGCGTACCGATGGCATCGGCAGGTGTCTTGGCACTCAACTCCCGCGCGAACACCGTGTTGCAATCCTCGAGCGTGGCGTCATAGCTGCGCGCGATCTGTTCATCGATCGGCGCGTCGACGTCGACCGGCGGATCGAAGCGGAAGCAGTACACCGAGTCGGACGTGTTCGCAAACATGTATCGCAGACGCGATTCCTTGGCGCGGACCGACTGCCGCGCGTCCTCGGCGCGGGACTCCACTTCCCTGAAATCGACTTCGATGCGTTGATGATGCAGCGCGGTCGTCAGCAGACCGACAGCGATCAATACGAATCCCAGCCGGTGCACGAGCCAGCCGACCCAGCCCGACGAGAACCAGGTGGCGACGACGCCTTCCACGGCCGCGGACCGGCCGGGCTGCAGCAGCTGGAAGATGGAATCCGACAGGTGGGCGACGACGAGCAAGACCATGCCCGCAACGATCAGATTCATACCGCGCGCGGGGATACGCTCGGTCTTGAGGTAACCCCGCAGCAGCGCGAATGCGAAAAGGGCGATTGCAAGCAGGACTACCGCAAGGTCGACAATGCCGACGAGTACACCGACGTCCTGGACCGGGGTCACGGCGAACCAACCGCCGTTCCGGGCCGTTGCGTCGACCCGGGGGCCGGCGCCCCGAATTCGACTTGCCGGCTGGCCTTGTTCTTCGTTTCACTGCGAATCGTGACATCGCTCCAGGCCCGGATACACAAGCCTTTTACACGGCCACGACCGCCAAGTCACGATATTTCGCGACTTAGTCGCTATGTCGCCACTTTCGTGATCGTCGAGACTTTTCCCCGGCGATTCAGTGACTTACGTAACTTATTGATTTTACTGAAGATCGTCGCTTTTTGGCGACAGTGGGCCAACTTGGCACGGAACCTGCACTCTCTTCCGTGGCGGTCGCGCTTGGGCACGTTGCGCGTCGCCTGGGCGAGGTGACTAAAAGGACGGGCGTCGTGACAGAGAACGAGAAAGACATCAACCTGGTGCTGATCGGTGAGAATCCCGGCTGTGCCAACATGATTCGTGAAAGCCTCCAGGTGGCAGGCATCTCCGGCATCATCCGCCGCGTGACCCCGGGGGAACGCGCCGTGGAATGTGCGCGTCGCAAAGGCTCGTTTCAAGCCGCGGATACGCCCGACCTGATCCTGTTCGATTACGAAAAACCGGATGACGACAAGACGACGGTTCTCAATGAAATCGCGTTTTGCGCCGATCGCACCAGGATACCGGTCGTCCTGCTGACGAGCCCCGAGTCTCAAAAGCTGATCAACAATGGTGACGTGGGCGACGAGAAGGCCGTCATGTTTACGCCCACGAGCCTGACGTCGTTCGTGGACAAGATGCGCAACGGCCACCGCGAAGTCTTTCTCAAAGCCGTGCGCACGCTCTACGAGTACGGCCCGATCCTGGTGAGCATGCCGCGTCACGTCGCGCATTGATTCGCCGTAGCGGCGGTATTAGTGTGACGCCATCGTCAACCGGGAGATAGTGGTGTCGGACGAACAAACGCGGTTCCTTCAGGAGCTCGCCGAAGACCTGAACTCGCGCAACATTCACTTGCCTTCATTCCCGGACGTGGTGATCAACATCCGCACCGCCCTCGAAGACCCCTCCTGTTCGTCCGAGCGTCTTGCCGCCGTCGTTCGCACCGACCCGGTGCTCGTGGCACGCCTGCTGATGGCGGCCAATTCGGCGTTTCACAATCGCGCCGGGATCGAAATCACGGATCTGGATCTCGCCATCAGCCGGCTCGGTTTCGAGGTGGTGCGGAATACGGCGATTACGCTGGCAGTGGAGCAGATCTTCGAATCCGCCGAACACGAGGGACTCAGGGACGGCGTACGGGAGATCTGGCGAACGAGCCTCGCGCTCGCGAGTATGAGCTTCGTCATCGCGCGTAATTCCGTCAGCATCAACGACGACAACGCGTTTCTGTGCGGTCTGCTGCACGAAGTCGGCAAGCTCTACATCCTCACCAAGGCCGCCGGTTACCCGCAGCTCATGGGCGACGAGGCGTCACTGGAAACTGTTATGCAACAGTGGCATCCGAGCGTCGGCAAATCCATCATCGATGCCTGGGGCTTCCCGGCAGAGATCGCCGACTCGGTCGATACCGACGCAAACCTGAACCTCGACGGCAACGCGTCCGCAACGCTCGTGGACGTCGTTTTCCTGGCCACGCAGGTCCTCGACGACGCCGCGCGCCTCGAGAACGACGACAGCTGCAAGGTCTCGGCGGGCCGTCTCAATGTCAGCCCGGACAGTTTTCCGTCTATCCGGGAAGCCTACGAGTTGCATGCACAATCGATGCGTTCATCGATCGGCGGCTAGCGTCCTGTCCGATTGATCCGCATGACCAACGAAAAGTGCCCTGCCGCTCGCGCGGCAGGGCACTCCCGTATCGCATGCAGTGGTTCTTCTATTGGCGGAACGCGATGTCGTAGCGCGAGTCGATCTGGTACGTCGTCTGCGTGTTGTTCGCCTGAATGCTGCCGCGTGACGGCACGCCGTCGTCGCCTCGGGCTTCGAGGATCTGGGCGATGTCGCCCGGAATCTCGCCGAACACGATATTGTGGCCGCTCAGATTGTAGAGATTCAGGTCAACGCCCGTCAGGCCACCGAACGAGTTGCTTGGTTGCTGGTAACTGGCATTAGCATTGTCGACCGGACCGGCGATCAGGCCCGCGCCGCGCAGGTGCTTCCAGATCTTGCGCGACTCGTCGCCGTTGTTGGTGCTACTCCAGCCGCCGGAGATATTGCCGTTACCGTCGCCGTTGTCGGACGACCGCCAGGTACCGGCGAAACGCGTCGACGCGGCGGGGTCATCCCCGGGCAGCACGCCGTAGCGATCCTGGTAGGCGTAAATCGCGGCCGAAACTCCGGCGAAATCGTTCTCGATACGCTTGATCTTGGCGTTGGTGATCATCTCACGCCCCTTGAGGACGCCGCCGATCAGCAAGCCGATGATGACCAGGACGATGGCTATTTCGACGAGCGTGAAGCCCGACTGGCGGTGTTTGTTCATAATCTGCATGTTCACGGTCTTTGCCTCATAACTCAAAGTAATTTAAAGGGTTTTCACCAAACGCAATGCACAATGAAGGCCACTTGCTAGCTGTATCGACGTCGCGGCGGCGAACTTTAGGGACCAACACACGAAATCGGGGTCGAATCAGGGCAGATGGCCGGTCTGTACGAGCCGGCCGTAGAGCTGTGCCGGCGGTATCCAGACGAGCAGGTCGTCGAATTCCGAGCCCGCCAGGTCGGACCGTCCGCGGTCGACGAAGACCCGGTCCGAGGGCACACGGTAGGTGGTCCCGGACGGCCCGCCGCCGAGATTCGTACCGACGTTTTCGAGCTGATCCGGCGACGCAAACGTCGCCCAGTCCTTGCCGAGTGAAAATACGATCGCCGTTGCCCCGTCGGCGATCGTGTCGGCCGCGCTCGCACAGGCCGTCGGCGTCGATCCGGCCGCTGCATTGCAAACGACGATATCGGGCTGCAAAAGGGGCATCGTGACCACGCGCATCTCACCGGCCGTGACGAGGTCCCAGGTACCGTCACCGTTCGTATCGCTGGCGGACACGCTGTAACGCAACGGGCTGCCCCAGGGATCCAGCAACAGGTTGTCGGCATTGCGTTGGCCGTTGAGATCGAGCGTCGTCGCGGGAACGAAGCCGTGTTGTACGGCGCAGGCGCCCGGAGCAAGCGACGCCGAACCGCCGCTTGCCGGTGTCGCCGGGCAAGGCAGATGGCCGTTGGCCAGCGCGAAGCCCTCGACCGCGCTGCGGACGGCGTGAATCTGGTCCGTTGCCTGCTTCAGGCGTGCGTTCTCTCGCTGTGCCGACAGCGGCGCCATCAGGCCGCCCAGCAACAGCCCCATGATCAGGACCACGACGGTCAGCTCGACGAGCGAGAAACCACGTTGTTTCCTCGGCGGGTTCATTCAGCACTCCGAGACGACGAGATTGTCGTCGATACAGAACAGTAGATCGTTGAAAGTCGACGATGCCGGCTGCGAAACGTAGTCGAGCGAGACACCCGTGCCGGGAACGTTCGCGGCGTTCGCGGCTTCCAGGTAATTCGACGGGTTCGAACGAGTGTCGGTGTCGAGTGGCGGCGCGTTGCGAACCTGCGACGCGCCGGCGAGGCGGCGATTTCCGAACACGAGAATCGCGGCATAGCTGCCGGCTCCGTTGACTGTCAGGCAGTCACTGCACACCGACGGTACGGCAGCTGTCGGCGCAAACGAGCCGGCCACGGCGTAGAAGAAGTGATCTTTCCAGTACCGCCAGCGGTTTCGCACGTCCGAGTTCCAAGCCGGAACGGCAACGGAATCGCAGTCCGACAGGACCCGTGCAACCGGGTTCGCCGTGAGCCCGTTGCTGTCGTCGACGACATCCGACAGACGACCTGCGAGCAGCGTTCCGGCGGCATCATCGTACTGATCGTCCAGGCGGTAATCCGCCAGCGCAACGGGGGCGGGCCAGGGCATGCGGCGATCGCCGGCCCCCCCGGGATTCCTGGTCGCGTAATCGGCAATACAGGCCGCGGCCGCAAGTCCGAGATCCCGCATGTCCGTGAGAAATCCGGGCCGCGCATGAATCCGTCCGGCGACATCGGCGCGACTGATAAGGACAACCCGGTCGTTGTGCAGATCGTTCGCCTCTGCCGCGAGACCGAGGACGTCGATCACATCGGGACTGCCGGTCAGTCCCGAGTTCCGTGAGCCGCTGGCGGCATCGTCCTCGAGGTAGTCGTCCGGTCGGCGCGGATCGCTGCACTGCATGCCGGCCGAAGCCGCTGGCCGGCGCTGACGATCCACAGGCGGCATTGCGGCGATGACGGCCGCGACAGCGCGGTCCGCGGGCACCAACCCGGCCAACAGTGCGCCCGTATCCACGCTCGCCACTTGCAGTTGTCCGTTGGTATCCGCATTGATCATGTCGCCGGTCGCCGCGTCGGCGTGTTTCCACGAACCGGAGACGACGTACCACAGGCATTCCGAGCCCCCGTCCTTCAGTGCAGGCAGTCCGAGCGTACGCCACGGGAGGCGTCCGATGACGGTTTCCCCCGCCGCGCCGCAGGCGGTCGAGTGTGCTTCGCCTTCGAGAAACCCGCCGGACGAGTCGATGTCCGGACATGGCAGGCCAAACGAACCGCCGGGTGTGAGCTCCGGACTCACCAGCGCGTAGTCGAGCAAAGCGTCGCGGGCCTGGCCGAGCGCGTCGAGACTGCTCGTCTGGCGTTGCACCTTCAGCGCATCCACGTTGACCGTCACCACGAGCACCGTGGCGGCGGCAACGATCACGCCGAGCATCAACAGCAACAGCGCCGCACCGCGTTGACGGTACGGTCCGGCGCTATTCCGGTTCATCGGCGACCTCTACGGGCGCGTCGTCGTTGTTCTCGTCGACCTCGTCCTTATCGTTGTTGTCCGCCGGCGCGGGCCGGCTCGCGACGCGAACGTATCCCGGAAACCGTACGTCGCTGGCCGAGGCCGTTGCGACGAAGTCCCCGTTCTTCCAGACGCGTGTCGTCCCGGAGTCGCTGACGATGAAACCGGCGGCGTTTTCGTTCGAGGCGCTTGCCGGAGTTCTGCCGGCCGGTTGCGGGCTGGTTGACTCGATCGGCCCCTTGCCACGCAACTCGTCGAGGCGCGCGCGTTCCTCCGCCGACAGGAATACACGCCCGATCGGAATACGGTCGAGCGACTCATACACGCCTTCCGCCTGCGCAACTGTAGGCGTTGCCAGGAAGCCGGCGATCAGCAGGGCGTTGAGAAACCTGGTCATCACAGCTGCGCCTCCCTGCCGACGTCCGACGTAATGGCGCTATAGAGCTGGACGGTGCAGCTTGCCGAGAGATTGGCGTCGTCGTTCGCACGACTTCCGGCCCGGGGCTCCCAGCGCAGGTCGCAGTCGTCGACCTTGATCAGTCCCGGCGCATGCGCCTGCAGGGCATCGAAGAAACGCAGCAGATCGAGCTCGTGCAACAAGCCGAGTTCGAGCTGCACCTTGCTTGCGCGAATCTGCAGGTCGTCGCCTCCAAGCACCGACTGCACGGGCGGGATGACCTCGATCTGCGGTTCGATCGCGTAGCTGAGCCGCGGCAGCGACAGGCCGTTCGCGGTCATGCGCAGCGTCTCGACCCAGTCGAGACGATTTTCTCGGCCAACGAAGCCAAGTTCTCCGAATCGCTGGTAGCGACGGTGATAGCGATCAACGAGTCGACGCTGATGCACGAGTGCGTCGTAATCCTGGTGTACCGCGTTGCGGTTGGCCGCAAGTTCGTCGTAGCGAACCCTCTGGTGCTCGTGTGCCCAGAACGCGATTGCCAGTGCCATTGTCGCAACGACGGCGCTCAGCACCGGCCGCAGCGTGTGGCGGCGGACATACGGCCAGTCGAATTCAAACCGTGTCATCCACGCCCTCCCCGGCCGCAGCCGTGCTGCCTGGTACGCGGTACGACAGTCTCAGCCTGAAGCGCGCGACGTCAACGGGCGTGTTCCTGGAGATCTCGCCCGAGATGGATGCGTTCGGACTGTTGTTGAACGGGTACTCGACGACCATCGCGTGGGAGAAATCGGTCTTCTCCTCGAGATCCCGTGCAAGGGCGTCGATGCGTGAGAATGCGCGTCTCATGTCGCCATCGAACGCCGCGAATTCCGCCATGACGACGGCGCTGACGGTATCGACGGTGTGTACCGGAACCGGCATCGGTCGCTCACCACGCCGAGGTGGCGGGCGACTCGATACGGGAACCTCGATCCGCCACCGCAGTTCGCGGAGGTTGACGTCCGGGTACGCGCCGAGCACTGTACCAAGCTGGTTCATTGCCCAGGGGACCGGCACGCGATTGTCGAGAATGAAATCGCCGGTATCCACCGCAAGTTTCATCTCGTGGGAATCGGCCTGGATCGGATTGAAGCGCTCGTTCTCGCGCCGGAACGTCTCCGAGAGCTGCGTGAGCTGGGACTGGATCTCGACGACCCGGCCATGCAGAAACCAGGCGTCGCTGACCAATACTGCTGCGGCGACGGAGCACGCCGCGGCGAGCGCCGCGGTCCCGCCGATCAGCGCCCGGCGCATGCGCCGCATCGTCCAGTAGCGATCCTCGCCCGCACGCGCGTAACTGAGCTTCGCCCGGCGCCGCATGACGGCGGCGACGTAGATCTCCTCGAAGCGGTCCGCGCCAACCCGCGACTTGCTCTGCGGGACGACGCGGGTCTCCGCCGGGTCGACGAACGAGAACTCCATGGCGTCATCACCGGCCACGATCTCGTCGATCTTCGCCGCGGTCTCCTCGTCGGCAACCACCCTGACTTCGAGAACCTGCATCGCATCCAGCAGACGCAAGCGTTCGAGGTAGCGCCGGCTGCGCACCGCCTCGGTCACGATGAACTGCGGGTAGTCCGCGTCATCCGGGGACGGAGCTTGCGTCAGACGGGCGCTGCGCAGGCGGCCGCCGCTCAGGAAAACCTGGCGCAACTTGTCGCCCTGATGCGAGGAAACGCAGAGAACGTCACGACTGCCGGCGCCGAGACGACGGAAAATGCCGGCTGCAAGCAATGGTACCGAGTACACGCCGGCCAGCGGGGTGCGGTGTCGCAGGATGATCTGCAACCAGGGATCCAGCAGCTCATGGTTGGAAATCGCACTGTGCAGCACGTCCAGTTCGTCGGCATTGCGCGCGTTCCTGCCCTGCACCTGCGACAGGCGATAGGGCGTGCGACGAAACTTATTCTGGCAGCGGCGCTCGAGCAGCGCACGCCGGTCCCGCCAGCCGAGTCTCGGAATCGTATCGAGCGCGAATTCCTCCTCGATGACGTCGATCAGCAGCGCACTCGGTAATTCCGGTACGCCGCCCAGGTACGCGTCGAACCGGCGCAGGCCCGCGTCGTCGTCAGGAAACACGATCGTCTCGACGAGGCCGTTCTCGCCGAGCATCCAGACGCTCAGCGATTCCTGCGTGACGTAAAAAGTGCGTTCGACCAACATTCTAAATCCCAATGCTGCTTATGGTTTCGTAAATCGGGCCGAGAACCGACAGCATGATCCAGCCCATGATGCCGCCGAGCACCACGGTCATGGCCGGCTCGATCATCGCCTTGAGCCGGTCGATCGACTCGGTCACCTCGCGGTCGTAGAAGTAACTGACGTTTTGCAGCGAGTTGTCGAGCAGACCCGTCGACTCACCCATGCGCACCATGCGCACGACAAGCGGCGGAAACATGCCCGTCGCTTCGATGCTCTGACTCAGTGACTTGCCGTCGGCGATGTGGGACGACATGTCCTGAACACCTCTGCGAACCACGGCATTGCCGACGATGTCTTCGGCGATCCTGAGCGAGTTCAGTACGTCGAGGCCCGCGCCGTAGCACAGGGCGAAATAGCTTGCGAAGCGGCTCAGCACGACCTTCGAGAAGATCGGGCCGACGTACCAGATCCGGAGCTTCCAGCCGTCGACCGTGTAACGAAAACGGTCGTTTCGATCCGCCTGGACCTTGATGAACAAGCCGACGACGAAAGGCAAGGGAACGACCCACCACCAGTGATCGGTCAGGAAAGACGAGAACGCGATCAGGGCCCGGGTGTGGATCGGCAACGTCTGCCCCATTTCCCTGATGAAGTCGACCATCTGCGGGACGACGTACAGCATCATGAACAGCATCACGCCGAGAACCACGACGCCGACGAAAGCCGGGTACATGATCACGGTCTTCGCCTTCGCCATCAGCTCGTCCTGCCACTTGAGCGACTCGGTCAGCCTGAGCATGACGTCGGGCAGTTCGCCTGACTCTTCGCCGACGGCGACCAGATTGACGAAGACGTCGTCGAAGACGTGCGGATACTCGGCCATGGCCTGGGACATGGTGTTACCCACTTCGACGGCAGCGATCAGGTTGCCGATGACCTCCTGGAAGGCCGCGTTGTCGACACTGTCCCTGAGATCCGCAAGTGCCTCGAGTATCGGCAGGCCCGCGCGTGTCATCTGTTCCATGTGGAAGCAGAAGCCGATCAGATCCTTGCGACTGACGTTCGACCTTCTGCGGAAAATCCCGCGGCCCTCTTCGACGCAACGCAGCATCTCGAGACCCGAATGTTGCAGCTGCGCGTCGAGCGTACGCTCGTTCGTTGCGTCGAGGTTCCCGACGACGATAAGGCCATTGGCGTCGACTGCCCTGTAGCGATAGGACGGCATGGCGTCACGTCACTCGCGCTGTCAGGTCGACGACGCGGGAGATCTCCGAAAGACTCGTCGTGCCAGCCAGCACGTGGCGAATCCCGTCTTCTGCAAGTTCGCGAAAACCGCTGTTGCACGCGGACTCGTACATCTCGGCTCGCGTTGCACCGCGCGCGATCAGTTCGTCGAATTCCTGGTTGATCTTGAGAACCTCGATGACCGCAACACGGCCTTTGTAGCCGAGAAAGTTGCAGGCCTCGCAGCTGCCTTCCCTGTACAACAGGACCGGCTTCGTGCTGCTGATGCCGAGGAGCTGGCGTTCGGTCTCGTCAGGCGCGTACGCCTGCTTGCAATGGCGGCACAAGCGCCGTACGAGACGTTGCGCGACGATGCCGATGATGTTGCCCGCCATGATTTGCGGCTTGACGCCGATATCGATCAGGCGCGGAATCGCCCCGAGCGCAGAATTGGTGTGCAACGTCGAGAATACCTGGTGTCCGGTCATTGCGGCACGAAACGCCATCTCGGCGGTTTCCTCGTCGCGAACCTCGCCGACGAGGATGATGTCGGGATCCTGGCGCATCATTGAACGAATGCCATTCGCAAAGTCGAGTTTCGCCGCCTCGTTGAGCGACGTCTGCCGAATCATCGGCATCGGATACTCGACCGGATCCTCGAGCGTCATGATGTTGACGGACTCGTCGTTGCGGTAATTCAACATCGAGTACAACGTCGTCGTCTTGCCGCTGCCCGTCGGGCCGGTGACGAGGATGATGCCCTCCGGGCGCGCCATCATGACCTGCAGCGACGTCAGTGTCTCCTTGACGAGCTTGAGCTTCTCGAGCGGCACGATGCCTTTGCGCCGGTCGAGCACTCGCAGGACGAAGTTCTCGCCGTGCGTCGTTTGCTGGCACGCCACGCGGAAGTCGATGCGCCGGCCCGCAAGCGTCAGACCGATGCGGCCGTCCTGCGGTGCTCGGGTTTCCGCGATGTTCATTTTGGCCATGACCTTGAGGCGCACGACCATGCCCGGCCAGTAGCTGCGGTGCAGCGCCATGACCTGGCGCAATACGCCGTCGATGCGGTAGCGCACCCGGAGGAATCCGGCCTCGGGCTCGAGGTGGATATCCGATGCGTCCTTTTTGACGGCATCGGCGAGGATCGCGTCGACGAGACGGATCAACGGATGGTTGTACTCCTCGTTCTCGACGGCAACGTTGAGCGTGTCGGTCTCACCCGTGTCGATTTCGCGCAGGATGCCCTCGATCGACAGTTCGTACTGGTAGAACTGCTCGATTGCCGCCTCGATCTCGGCTTCGCCCGCCATCAGCGTCGAGATACCGACGCCGGCGCCCAGTGTCGCGGCAACCTGATCGATCGCCACGACGTTGAACGTGTCGGCCATCGCGAGGGTCAGTACCTTCTCGTTCTTGTCAAAGTTGATCGGCAGCATGCTGTATCGCCGCGCGATGTTCTTCGGCACCATCTTCAGGGCGTCCGGATCGGGAATCGCGGTCGACAAATCGATACTGTCGTGGCCCAGCGTTTCGCCGAGCGTATCTCGAAGCACGCCCTCGCTAATCAGGCCGAGCTTGACGAGGATGCGGCCGAGCGGCTCGTCGTGACGACTCTGCTCCTTGAGCGCAACCTGCAGCTGATCCTTGCTGATAAGACCTTCCGCGATCAGCCGCTCGCCCAGCGGCATGGGCGGCTCGTCGCTGACGATAGTGCGTACGGTGACAGTCGTCATTGCCAGGCCTCGTCGTCCAGCGGCTGGCCATCGATCCCCAGGTACCGGAAGCGCGGTGCCGTCCCCGGGATACCGCTCTCACCGGCCGGCGAATCCGCATGCAGCACATTCGTGCTGCCGGCGAGCCGCGGCTGTTCCTGGTGCAGCTCGAGCTGCTGAAAGCCGAACCACGTCAGCGCCGCGAGGAGCGCCAGCACGGCACAGGCCATCGGCGTATGACGCGCGACAGGCGGCATCGAAGGCAATGAGTCGTGTGCCGGAACGACGGCGTCAGCCGTGATGACGCGGGTCGTTTCGCCCACGATCGTCCGGGAGAGGCCGACGGCGGCCGCGTCGTCGGCATTGGTGCCTTCGCTCGCATCGGTTTCGGGCGGCCGGTCATCATTGGCGACAACGAAGGCGCCCGTCGCCATCAGCTCGAGATCATCGGAGTCGCCGGCACCGGTCGCCACGGCATCGGCGCGGGACGTTGCGTAGCTGCCGGAATCCGAGAGTCCTTCGTCGTCCCGGTCGTCGTCTTTCTGGCGTAGCACGTCTACGAGCAAACTCTTCATCGGGACTCCCGGTTATCGGTATTCAATTGCGCCCGGCACGGTCGATTCGGCGGCGACGTCATAATAGTCGGAGAGCCTGGCGGTGCCGGCAGGCGCGCTGGCGCTGGTGATGATCGTCGGCTTCAGGAAGATCACCAGTTCGGTCTTGACGAGCCTGTCGCGCGTGTAGGAGAACAGCTGGCCGACCTTGGGAATTCGCGACAGTCCGGGGATGCCGTCCTTGCCGCTTTCGCGCTCGTTTTGCATCAGACCGCCCAGTACGACGGTGCGGCCGTTTTGCACCTGCAGCAAAGACTCGATCTCGCGAACCTGGATTTCGGGAATGAGGTTGTCGAAATCTGCGCCGGCGAGTCGAGGCGCCGGATCAACGGCGAAGCCAGTAATGC
>JANQGP010000235.1 GCA_028277265.1 Woeseiaceae bacterium
TGTCCCTATTTTTTCGCGTCGATTGCCTCGATCACCTTGCCTTCCAGGCGCGTGAGACCCGCCGCCCTGCCTGTCTCGAGCGCGGCCTCGCGATCGCCCGTCTCCGCGTACTCCTGCAACGCGAGGAGCGCCCCGACACGATTCGAGCTGCCGCAATGCAGCAGAACAGGCTCGTCATACCGGTCCATCAGGCGCCTGAGCTCGGCAGCCTTGTCGAACGTGATATCGCTCCCGCCGATCGGGAGTGATACGTACTCCATACCGAGATCCTCGACGACGGCCGCCTCGTCCAGTCCGCGGTCCTCGCTTTCGGTGCGCAGGTCGATGACGGCGGCGTATCCGTTTTCCGCAAACACCCTGAACCCGGCCTCGTCGGGCTGGCCCGCCGTCGACAGGCCGTCGACCGGCTCGACTTTGCCGCTCGCAACGGCCGCATCGAGGTCGACCAGCGTGCCGCCTTTCGCAGGCTCCGCGTCACCAGCGCCGGCCGCCGCCGACACAAGAATCAGGCTTAACAGGAAGTGCCGCCATTTCGCCATCGTCATTCGCTCCGGTTTCGTCAGTCGGCTAAAGTCATGCGGGTATCCAGTTCGATACCGCGCTCGGTCAGGTGGACATTCATCAGCATCCTCTCATAGACGCTGCCCGTTGACACCATGATGTCGCGCATGGCGGTTCGCACCGCGAGCGGCACTTCCTCGCCTTCCTCGTCCTGCTCCTGCTCCATCATGACGTCGCCCATGAGCTCGTAGTACTTCGCCGCATCCATACTCATGCTGACGAAGGGCTTCGATTCGGCGACGTCGGCCTGCAACATGGCCTCCGCGTTCCGCGCCGAGCCTTCGCCCAGCGAGACTGAGAGGCCCGTGTCCGACAGTGCAGCGAACGCCTCCTTCGCCACCGCTGCGATCTGCGGGAGGTCCAGCTTCCTGGCCTTACCGTCGGGCAACAGGTTCAGCGCGGCAATCTCCGGACTCATCATCGCGGCCATCGTCACGAGGCCCTCCGCATTGTCGACGGCGAACAGAACACTGGCATCGACGGACGTGGGCGGCGTTTCGGTGGCAAGATCCATCCCTTCAAGTCCCGTCACGTTCGCGAGCATACCGCGGAAGCTGTATACGACCGGCGGCACGGGTTGTGCCAGCGCTTCGCGCCCCCTGGCCACGCCGCCCTGCAGTTCGGCAAGGCGTTCGCATTCGAACGGCTCGGCTTCCATCGCGTCGAGGCGCGCCTCGTAGAAATTCCGAATTGCCAGCGGGTCCATACCGACGCCGAACGAAAACAGACCGCCAAGATCCGGGCCGAGGCCCGGCACGGCAGCCGGTATCGCGGCGAGACCGGCTGCAATGTCCTCACGCAGTTCGACGACCATGCTCGTCCTCAGCGCGGCATTGCTCACCTCGGTGTATCCGACAACGATGCGAGGCGCGATGCCTGCCAGCTGCGAGAACTCGGCGCGGCAAGCATCGGACAGGCTGCTCGCGTCGTGTTCGAGCATCGCAAGGAATTCCGCATTTGCGCCGTTCGCGTCACCCAGGAACGCGTCGGCGATGCGCTCGACATCGATGTAGCCGACGAGATGATCGGTGAAACCGAACTCCTTCGCGATTTTCCTGAGGTCCTTCGTACGAGAGAGATTGTTGCGTGGTTTTGACAGGCCAAGCGTTTGCCGGAGCCGCTCTTCCGAGTAGGTCGCCGGCACGAGCGCGAACACGGCGTCCTTGCCGATCGTTGCCACGATGAACCGTATCTTGTCGGCATCGAAATATCGATACGATTCGCGGCCAATCGTGCCGACCGGTAACCTCTCGCCTGCCTTGGCCTCGATACGATCGATCGCCGCGGCAAACGCATCGATATCGGTCAAAGCGATACGGGCGACAGGCAGGACGCCGTCGCCATAGATGGCCATCAGGGAGCCCCGACCCATACCCGCATCGCGCATACCCTGCACGCTGAAGAGAGTCAGGAATTCCGCCACCGTATCCTGGAGCTTCATTGCTTCCTCGGCCGCGTCTTCGTCAGCCGACATCTCGACGAGCTTCCTGGACATTTCGTAGCTGATGATCTTGCGATACGCGCCGAGCGTCTGATCGATCAAAGGATCGAATCTGTCCACCAGCTCATCGGGGAACGGCTTCGTAAAGGCGACGACATAAGGGGTATCCGCCGGAATGTACTGCAGCAGATCCTTGGCCTTGCGCTTCGCGGCATCAGCCGTGGCCGAAAGGCAGAGGGCAAGCATCGCAATCGCGGGGATGGCTATACGGACGTATGGGTTCATGACGGGTCGTTTCCTCAATATTGACGGGCCAAAGTGTATGCGGCCGCGCGAATAAGTCGGTGCGCCCGATCACATACGGCAAACCGCGCAGCGTCGCCGCGGCGCGTTCAGGTCCATCTCGAAGACGAGTAAAGTCGTGATATCCGGCGGTCTGGTAGGTCGCCTGGTGGCGCGCCGCCTTACCGATACCCTAACAAGGTACACTTCCAAAATGCAAATCGCCGCCAATGCGAACTCTTTCCGCGTCGCCGGGCAAGAAGCGGCTTTGATGGAGAAACGACTGTGAGTGAACGCGAACTGGATGTCATCGTCTACGGCGCGACCGGTTTCACCGGGAGGCTCGTCGCAGAGTACCTCGTACGCGAGTACGGCATCGATCGCGACCTGCGCTGGGCGATCGCCGGCCGCAGCAAGGCCAGGCTCGACCAGGTGCGAGCCGGACTCGGCGAGGCCGCCGGCACCTTGCCGGTCATCGTCGCGGACGGCGACGACGGGGATGCGCTCGCATCGATGGCCGGGCGTACGCGTGTCGTCCTGACGACCGTCGGTCCTTATGCCTTGTACGGTTCGAAACTGGTCGGCGCCTGCGTAAGCGCCGGCACCGACTATTGCGACCTTGCCGGCGAGGTGCAGTGGATTCGCAGGATGATCGACGCTCACCAGGCCAGCGCCGACGACTCGGGTGCGCGCATCGTACACTGCTGCGGATTCGACTCGATCCCAATGGACATGGGCGTCTGGTTCCTGCAGGACGAAGTGAAACGACGTCACGGCGCCTATTGCGAGCGTATCGCGTTGTACGTGAAAGCGACCAAAGGCGGACCCAGCGGCGGCACGCTGGCGAGTATCGCCAATCTCATCGAGGAAGCCCGCAAAGACCGCGAGATTGCGAAGATCCTGACGCACCCGTACTCGCTGAATCCCGAAGGCGAACGTGAGGGACCCGATGACTACGACCAGTCGAAGGTGCTGTTTGACGAAGACGCCGGTTCCTGGACCGCCCCGTTCATCATGGCGGGCGTCAATACCAAGGTTGTACGCCGCAGCAATGCGCTCGCCGGCTACCCTTACGGACGCGATTTCCGCTATCGGGAGGCCGTGTTGACCGGCAAAGGCGTGGGTGGATGGCTGAAGGGCAACTCGATGACACTCGGTATCGGAAGCCTGATGCTCGGGATGTCATTGAGCCCCACGCGCCGGTTCCTGCAACGTTTCGTGCTGCCGAAGCCCGGCGAAGGACCCGACAGGGAAACGCGGGAGACCGGCTTCTTCAACCTCATGCAGATCGGCCACCTGCCCGATAGCACCCAGGTTCGCACACGCATCGCGGGCGACCAGGATCCGGGCTACGGATCGACCAGCAAGATGCTCGCGGAGTCGGCCGTCTGCCTGGCGCGCGACAACCTGGATACGCCCGGCGGCGTCTGGACGCCGGCTGCCGCGATGGGCCGCAGCCTGCTCGACCGACTCGTCGGCAAGGCCGGCCTGACGTTCGAGATTATCGACTAGGGGCCGAATAATGCAACGCGGCGTCGTACTTCTCGCCGGCTTCTACGCGCGTCGCGAGACGGTTTTGCGGCGATGCCAGAGCGCAGGTCGAGAACTCGTTGAAGGCGCACGGCGGACTGTACGACTTGTTGAAGTCGAGCGTAAACCGACCGTCCTTGCCGGGCGCGTCGGCGTAGAGATAGCGGCCGGCGGCGTAGGTTTCGTCGCGGTTCGTCTCATCACCGAACATGAAGAACAGCTGCTCGCCCGATGACTGCGCCTCGAGTTCGTAGTCGACGCCATCCACGGTGAACGTCGCCGTGCCGGGTGACGTCGGGTTCTGCTGAAATCCTTCGATCACCGTATTCACGGTAATGACGCGCGGCTCGTCGTAGAGGTTCAGCGTTGCGGTGACGCGCCACTTCGGATTGATATCGAAATACGGCAACGGGCCGAACGACTCGATCAACGGGTGCTCGAAATCCCGAACCCGGATCGCCAGCTTGCCGGCACGTTCGATAACGCTCCAACCGATCGAACCATGCTCGATCATGACGATTTCGCCGGACGTGTCCGGCGGCAGCAGGACGTCGGTCACGGCCTCGCCGTCGTGCGTCACCCTGACCGGGTCATCTACGGTCAGCCGGACCGTATCGCCGTCGACCCGAATGTCTCCGACGTAGGGGTCCGCCGTCTCCGGCAAGCGGATGTCGCTGCCTTCACCGGAGCCAATGGTATAGCTGCCGTCTTCGACCCAGAAGAGACCGATTTGAGTCAGGTACCCGGTCGGTTGCAGCAGACGTTCCAGCCGTCCCGAACGCCATTCCAGGACCTCCGCTTCATGCACAGCGGGGTCGTGCGTGGGTTCCGCGCGGCCACATGCCGTCGCCGTCAATAGGAGCGCAACTGCGCCGGCGTATACGATTACTCTGGTCATCTGCCTGTCCGTATCAATTCCCGGGTCGGGTCTCTATAATCCGCCGCCAGTCAACGCAGCAGCGATCCAATGTCCGCTATTTCAAGACTTCGCAATATCGCGATCATCGCACATGTCGACCACGGCAAGACCACGCTCGTCGACCAGATGCTACAACAGTCCGGCACGCTGGGCCCGCGCGCCGATGTCCCGGATCGCGTGATGGATTCCAACGACCTCGAACGCGAGCGCGGCATCACCATCCTGTCGAAGAATACGGCGGTCACCTGGCGTGACTATCGTATCAACATCGTCGATACGCCCGGGCACGCCGACTTCGGTGGCGAAGTCGAGCGCGTCTTGTCGATGGTCGACAGCGTCCTGCTGCTCGTCGATGCCGTCGAAGGGCCGATGCCGCAAACGCGCTTCGTGACGCAGAAAGCGTTCGAGAACGGCCTCGTGCCTGTCGTTGTCGTCAACAAGATCGACCGCGACGGTGCGCGTCCCGACTGGGTCATCGACCAGACTTTCGACCTGTTCGATCGCCTCGGCGCGACGGACGAGCAACTCGACTTCCCGATCATCTACGCCTCGGCACTGCGGGGCTTCGCGGGCGAGGAGGCAAACGTGTCCGGTGGCGACATGACGCCGTTGTTCGAGACCATCGTGCGCCACGTACCGCCGCCCGATGTCGACGTCGACGGGCCGCTGCAGCTGCAGGTCTCGAGCCTCGACTACGATACCTACGTCGGCGTACTCGGCATTGGCCGCATCCGGCGCGGCACGGTAGCAGCGAACTCGTCAGTGAGCGTCGTTGCCCCGGACGGTGCGTCCAGGCGTGCACGGGTTCTCGAACTGTTCGGCTTCCAGGGGCTGCAGCGCCGGCAGGTAGAGTCGGCAACCGCCGGCGACATCGTCGTGTTCAGCGGCATCGAGCGCCTGGGCATTTCGGATACGCTGTGTGCGCCGGATCATGAAGAGGCGCTGCCCGCGCTGACCGTCGACGAACCGACCGTCAGCATGACGTTCCAGGTCAACAAGTCGCCCTTCGCGGGCCAGGACGGCAAGTACCTCACGAGCCGGCAGATTCGGGAGCGCCTCGACCAGGAACTCAAGCACAACGTCGCGCTGCGCGTCGAGGATACCGACGACCCTGACAAGTTCCGCGTCTCGGGTCGCGGCGAATTGCATCTCGCCGTGCTCGTCGAGACCATGCGTCGCGAAGGTTTCGAACTCGCCGTATCGCGGCCCGAGGTCATCATGCATGACGTCGACGGCGTCGAGCATGAACCGTGGGAACAGCTCACGGTCGATTTCGACGAGGCGTATCAGGGCGCCGTGATGACGCGTCTCGCGGAACGCAAGGGCGAGCTCGTCGACATGTTGCCGGACGGCAAGGGGAGAATCCGCCTCGACTACCGCATCCCGACGCGCGGCCTGATCGGCTTCCGGACCGAGTACCTCACCGCGACGTCGGGTACCGGACTGATCTACCATGTCTTCGAGAAATATGCGCCGCGGGTGGCGGGATCGCTCGCGCAGCGGAACAACGGCGTGCTCGTCTCGAACGTCCCGGGCAAAGCCCTCGCCTACGCACTGTTCAACCTGCAGGAGCGTGGTCGCCTGTTCGTCAGCCACGGCGATGCGGTTTACGAAGGCATGATCGTCGGTATTCACCAGCGCTCGAACGATCTCATCGTGAATCCGACGAAAGCCAAACAGCTGACCAACATTCGCGCTGCGGGAAGCGATGAGAATCTCGTGCTGACGCCGTCGCTTCGCTATTCGCTGGAGCAGTCGCTCGAGTTCCTCGATGACGACGAACTGCTCGAAATCACACCGTCGAGCCTGCGCCTGCGCAAGAAGCTGTTGAAGGAATCGGACCGCAAGCGGGAATCGAGGAAGGTTTCTTGAGCGATGCGGCAGCGCTGGCGTTCGCCGACCTCCAGCCCGACGACATTCTCTCCGCGTTGGCCGGGCTGGGATTGCGTTGCGACGGCCGGTTTCTCGCGCTGAACAGTTACGAGAACCGCGTCTACCAGGTCGGTATTGAAGACGGACCGCCGATCGTCGCGAAGTTCTATCGGCCGAGTCGCTGGTCCGACGCCGCGATCCTCGAAGAACACGCGTTCGCGGCCGCCCTCGCCGCCCAGGAGATACCGGTCGTTCCGGCGCTCGAGCATGACGGGGCAACCCTGCACCGGACCGGGCATCACCGGCTCGCGATCTATCGATGCTACGGAGGCCGCGCGCCCGATCTCGACGATTTCGAATTGCAGAAGCAACTCGGTCGACTGGTGGCCCGTATTCATCTCGAAGGGGAGACCGGACGCTTCGAGCACCGCCCGGGCATCGACGTCGACAGCTACGGTACCGAGTCCGTCGACTACCTGCTCGATCACGATTTCATCCCCGCCGAGAATCGCGAAGCTTACGAGCGCATCGCAGAGCTCGTACTCGACGGCGTCGAGGCCTGCTACGAGCGCGCCGGCGGCACCTGTGAAATACGCCTGCACGGCGACTTTCATCCCGGCAACGTTCTCGTCCGCGACGAACAATTGCACATCGTGGACCTCGACGATTGCCGGCACGGTCCGCCGATTCAGGACCTGTGGATGTTCCTGTCGGGCGACCGGGAGGAGCAGGCACCGCAGCTCGAAGCGCTGCTGGAAGGCTACACGGCGTTTCGGCAATTCGACGCCCGCGAACTCAACCTCATCGAAGCGCTGCGCAGCCTGCGTATCATGCACTATGCCGCCTGGCTCGGCCGGCGCTGGCAGGACCCGGCGTTCAAGATCGCTTTTCCCTGGTTTGACAGCCGCCGCTACTGGGACGAGCACATTCTCGCACTGCGTGAGCAGGTGGCGCTGATGCAGGAGCCGCCGCTGGAATGGCTGGGTATCTAGCGCGACGGTAAGTGGCGACGGCGTGCGCCCAGGTCGAAGCGTTCGATCCAGCGCGAGAACGTCGCTTTGCTGAGCGCCTGCAACGGCCCGATCGACGCGTCCGTTTGCGCGCGAATCGCGTCCGGGTCGATGTGACCGATTTCTTCCTCCAGTGTCTCGGCATGGGCCGGCACCGACAGCCAGCGCTCGATCAACGGGCGATTGGCCTCCAGGTGAAACTGGAATCCGTATGCGTGATCTCCGAACCGGAAAGCCTGGACCGGGCTCGCGGACGACCCCGCCAGCAACTCGCAACCGGGCGGTAACGTAATGCCGTCTTCGTGCCACTGAAAGACCTCCTGGGTCGGCGCAAACGCCGCCAGCACAGGGTCACGCAGCCCGGCGTCGGTCATCTCGACGTCGTACCAGCCGATCTCGCGGACGTCGTTGCGCGCTACCGAGCCGCCGAGTGCCTTGGCAAGCAGTTGCGCGCCAAGACAAATCCCGAGCACGGACATCCCCTGCCCGACCGCCTCGCGAATGATCTCGACTTCGGTCAGCAAATTCGGATAGGTGTTGATCTGGTCGGCGCTCATTGGTCCGCCGAGCACAATGAGCGCCTCGTAACGATCGAGCTCCGGGCGCTGCTCCGGCTCACGTCCGAAATTGACGTAGCGGATACGGAATCCGGCGTCCTTGAGCAGTGGATCGAGCGTACCCAGCGGTTCGAACGGAACGTGTTGAAACACCAGTACCTTCGGTCGTGGCATCGGCAGAGTCCAGGGCTTTTCATTTGCACTGCGCGTACGGTAACACTAAAGTGGACGAGGCTTGGAAACGGCTCGTATCCGGGAACTTAAGCACCCGGAATCGCTCTGATTAAGCAGTCAACGACAACGCGCGGATTCTATCCACTTGATCGACAGATTACGCTTTGCATCGCTCGCCGGCATCGCCCTGCTGCTGGCTGCCGGCTGCAGCTCCACGCTGACGATGGAGATGCCTACGATCCCCGAACCCCGGATCGAAAAAATTCCGGTCGATGTCGCCGTGCGTATTCCCGCGGAGTTCCAACACTTCGTCCATGTCGAGGAAGTCCTCGGCAAGGACACCTGGACGATCGACCTCGGGCGCTCGAACGCGTTGTTCTTCACGCAGTTGTTCGGCCACATGTTCGATTCGGTCGTCGTGCTGGGTCCGGACGACGACCCGCGTGATCACCAGTTCGATGCGTTGATCGAGCCGTCGATCGACGGATTCGAGTTTTCGACCCCCGGCCAGAGCAACTCGCAGGAGTTCGCCGTGTGGATTCGTTACCGCATGGCCGTTTTCGACAGCGTCGGCAACCGCGCGTCGAGCTGGACCGTCAGCGCCTACGGCAAGAGCCAGAAGGAGAGTATCGGCGGCTCGGACGCGTTACGTCGCGCGGCGATCCTTGCCATGCGCGATGCCGCCGCGCTGATCATCATGCAGATGGAGAGGGTGACCAAGATTCGCGACCTTGCCGACGGTCCGCTAGACCCCGCCACCGCCGAGCCCGGCACAATGCGAGCCGAGGCGACAGAAGACAGCGAGGAACCGGCCAACGTCGTCGGGATCTTCGCTATCGGAGGAATCGACGATGCAGAGTAAGTTTCTTGTAGTCCTTTTATCCGTGGCGCTTTCCGGCTGCGTCACTTCGCGCATCGAAGATGCGCGTGAGACGGTGACCGGAATCAACGAAGGTGAATCGGTCGTCATCATGGCCAAGAGCTATCACTCGGGCAACGAGACCGAGTCCGACTACGTCACCTGTATCGAAAAGTCCCTTGGCGGGGGCTCCAAAGGCATCAACGTCGTTCCTCACCAGCAGTTCGTCGATGCCCTGTTCCCGTGGTTCGAACCGCGCACGGCACCTGCAGACACCAAGGGGCTACCGACGCTCATGAATCGGCCCGGTGTTGCGGCCGCCGTCAGGGACATGGGCGTTCGCTACATCGTCTGGCTCGATGGCGACACCGAGCGCGTTGCCGAAGGCGGCAGCCTGTCCTGCGCTGCCGGCCCGGGCGGCGGCGGTTGTTTCGGTTTTGCCTGGTGGCAGAATGATGCCGACTACGAGGCATCGGTCTGGGATCTCGACGGGTACGAAGCCGCGGGCACGATATCCGCGGACGTCAGCGGCACCTCGTTCCTTCCGGCACTGGTCGTTCCTATTCCTCTGATCGCAAGGACCCAAACCAGGGCCTGCAAAGGTCTTGCGCAGCAGTTGCGGGCGTTTATCGTTCAGTAGATCCTGCCCGCCCGTACCAGGGCCGACCGGTAGAAAGGCGCGTCGAGGGACGCGACCGAGACCGAGCGTCCGGACTGTGGCGCATGCACGAAGCGGCGTTCGCCGAGGTACAGTCCGACATGCGACATCTTTCCTTCGATGCTGAAGAACAGCAGGTCACCGGCCTCGAGCTCCTCCTGGGCGACCGGTTTCGCCGCACGCCAGAGTTGCCCCGTCGTCCGTGGCACACTGACACCGGCCAAAGAGTACGAATACTGTACCAGTCCGCTGCAGTCGAAGCCGCCCGGAGACGCCCCGCCGTAACGGTAAGGCACGCCGACCTGCCCGAGTGCGATGGTAGCGGCCTGCCGGCCCGGACTGGCGGCCCTGCTCTCGTCATCGACCGTGAAATTGCTGCCGCAAGCCGTCAACATCGCCACCACCGGCAACATCGTGATTGGCACGGAAAATGCCCGAATTATGCAAAACAGCTGAGCTATCATCGGCGTCACCGAAAACACGGCAGGACCACAGCATAAATGCAGGCATATGAATCGAAAATGAACTGTGTCCCAGGTTCGCAAACTCCGGCCCGGCGCTGGCTGATGCTGAGCTGCCTGCTGGTCTTCAGCGCCTGCGGGTTTCCCGAATCCGAATCGGCCGACCGACGGGATGAGCCGGAGTACGACGTGCACTACACGTTAACGCCGGATCCCGCCAGCGCCGGCGTCGCAGTGAGCTTGCGATTGCGGCAACCTCGAAATCTGCTTCGCGAAGTCTCGTTCCCGATCGACGCCCGCATCAGCGACGTCCGCGGCGACGGCACGGTGCGGATCGAGAACGACCGTGTTTTCTGGCAGCCACCGCCACGCGGCGGGACCCTCGAATGGAACGCGGAGGTCCGACACGTTCGCGGCGATCAGATGTACGACGCCTACCTCGGTCCGGACTGGGGCGTCTTCCGGGCGGAGGATGTGATTCCGCGGGTCCGCAGCCGCGCGATCAAGGGAGCGTGGTCGAACACGACAATGGCGTTCGAGCTGCCGGCCCGGTGGTCCGCGATCACCGAGTACTCCTCACTCCACAATCCGATCCGCGTTCTACGTGGTGAGCGCCGATTCGATCAGCCGACCGGGTGGATTGCGGTCGGCGTACTGGGCGTACGACGGGATACGATCGCGGGTGTCCGAGTGGCCGTCGCCGCGCCCGAGGGTCAAGGCGCGCGGCGTCTCGAGATGCTGGCGCTGCTCAACTGGACGCTGCCGGAGCTGATGGAGATCCTGCCCGACTCATTGTCGCGGCTGACCGTCGTCGCGGCGGGCGCTCCCATGTGGCGCGGCGGCTTGTCTGCCCCCTCGTCGCTCTTCCTGCACACGGATCGACCGCTGATCAGCGAGAACGCGACCAGTCCGCTGCTGCACGAAGTCATGCACGCGGCGCTCTCGATTCGTGCTGACGACGGCTACGACTGGATCGTCGAGGGACTTGCCGAGTTTTACAGCATCGAGCTTTTGCGCCGTGGCAATGCCATTTCCTCCCGGCGCGCCGAGCGAGCCTTCGGGCAACAGGCCGAATGGGCAGGCGATGCCGATACCTTGTGCGGTAGCGCGTCCAAAGGCCCTACCACGGCGCTGGCCGTCACGGTGTTCCGGTCCCTCGACCGGCAGCTTGCCGCGGCAACCGACAACGCCCATTCGCTCGACTCGCTTTTGCCGGTCTTGTTGGGCAAGCAGGTCAACCTCGAGATGTTGATCGCGATGAGCAATGACCTTGCCGGTTCAGTTCCCGACGCGCTTCACATCGACAGTCTGCCGGGCTGCCGTAGTATTGCGAAAGAAATCCGGGAAAACGCTTAGACGATGGATGAACGGCACGACCTCGACCTGATACTGCGATCGCGCACGCCGATCATCGTGATCGAGTCGCAGGACGAGCGCCGCATGCTGGAGCTGCTCCAGTCGATCGCGATGGCACGCGCCAGCGACGCGTACGCCCCATTGTTTCGCTGGACGGTCACCGACGGGCTGCAGCGCCTCGATATTTCGCTCGAGCCACAGACGCTCAACGCCGAGCCGACCGACGTCCTGCGCCACATTCGCGCCGTCAAGAAGCCGGGTATCTATGCCCTCCTCGACTTCCACCCGTTTCTCGAGGATCCGGTTCACGTCCGGCTGCTCAAGGACATCTGCATCCAGGGCCGTGACCTGAACCGGCAGATCGTCCTGATAAGCCACAAGGTGAAGGTGCCGCGTGAGCTGGAGAACTTCTGCGCACGATTCGACATGGCATTGCCGTCGGAAGATGAACGATCGCAGATCGTCAAGAAGGTCGCGAAAGCCTATGCGCAGGAGAACCCGGGGCGCCGCGTCAAGGTAGATCCGAAAGCGCACGAGCTGCTGATCCAGAATCTCGCCGGCCTGACCTGGTCCGATACGGAACGGCTTGCGCGCAATGCCATACACGTCGACGGTGCGATTACCCACAGCGACCTGCCCGACGTCATGCAGGCGAAATACGAACTCCTGAATCGCGGCGGGGCTTTGCAGTTCGAATACGATACGGCGCGCTTCAACGACGTTGGCGGCATGTCCCGTCTGAAGACCTGGTTGAAGCAACGTCGTCCGGTCTTTCGCGGCGATGCGGCCGCGGCGCATCTGGACGTGCCGAAAGGCATCCTGCTGCTCGGCGTCCAGGGTTGCGGCAAGAGCCTGGCTGCCAAGGCGACGGCCGGCGTCTTCGGGGTGCCATTGCTGCGACTCGACTTCGGCACGGTCTATGACAAGTACCACGGTGAAACCGAACGCAAGCTGCGCGAGTCGTTGAAGACCTCCGATGTCATGGCGCCATGTGTGCTGTGGATCGACGAGATCGAAAAAGGCATTGCGGGCCGCGGCGGCGAGACCGGCACGACTCAGCGCGTCCTCGGGACGTTCCTGACCTGGATGGCCGAACGCAAGAGCCACGTCTTCGTCGTCGCTACGGCTAACGAGATCAGCGAGCTTCCGCCGGAACTTGTCCGCAAAGGTCGCTTTGACGAGATCTTCTTCGTCGACCTGCCGAAGCCCGGGGTGAGAACCGCGATCCTTTCCATCCACCTGGCCAGCCGGCAACAGCCGCTCGGGCGATTCGACCTCGAGAAGCTGACCGACGCGACCGAGGGCTTCTCCGGGGCGGAAATCGAACAGGCCATAGTGTCGTCGCTGTACGCGGCGCATGCCAAGCAGGAGGCCCTCGAAACCGGTCATATTCTGTCGGAGATCGAGCAGACGCGGCCTCTTTCCGTCGTCATGGCGGAGCGCATCTCGGCGATGAGGAAATGGGCCCGGGGCCGCACCGTGTCGAGCGATTAGGCGTTTCCGCGGCAACCTCTTGCGATTTGACGTAAGCGAGATATCGGTCTCGGCGCGATTGAGCGGGCTCATGCGCGTGGTAGACTGCGTCGATGGCTAATGACAAGAAGAACATCAAGAAATTAGTCTCGGACGAGGACCCCACTGCCGAACTCGAGGCGGTCACGTTCCGGCAGGACAATCTCGCGCGCATCAGTGAGCCTGGCGAATCCGACGAGCATACGCATGGCTTCAATG